>NZ_JAEQCF010000075.1:0-49257 GCF_020738625.1 Microcoleus sp. PH2017_09_SFU_O_A | reverse complement strand
GCGGCTACACAAACAATGTCCGCCTCCGCGGACTAATGAAGCCCCGGCGATTGAAATCGCGGCTACACAAACAATGTCCGCCTCCGCGGACTAATGAAGTTCTATAGTTACAGGGCTCTGCCTATCAGTGATACCAAATCTGGCTAGAATACCCCTTTTATTTCTTAGTCTGCGGAGGCAGACTTCGTTTGTGTAGTAGCGGTTTCAACCGCCGAATCATCTTTTATTTCTTAGTCTGCGGAGGCAGACTTCGTTTGTGTAGTAGCGGTTTCAACCGCCGAATCTTAATGCAAAACGCAACCGAGAACGAGTTATTTCCAATCACCAACTCACACTTATTATGGCAGAAGGATTGATTGCAGGTTTAGTGGTGTTTACCCTAGCATCGTTTGTGGGATTTGAAGTTATTAACAAAGTCCCACCGACGCTACATACACCTTTGATGTCGGGTTCTAATGCGATTTCAGGAATTGCGGTTTTAGGGGCGATTCTAATTTCAGGCCAAGGTAATGTGACTGTTACTTCGATTTTGGGGACGATCGCGATCGCCCTTGCCACAATTAACGTTGTTGCCGGTTTCTTAGTTACCGATCGAATGCTACAAATGTTCAAGAAAAAAGAGGTTAAAGCGTGAGTGATTTTCTGCCAAGTGCCATTCAACTAGGTTATTTAGTTGCCGCATCTTTGTTTATTGTCGGTTTGAAACAGTTGGGATCGCCCGCAACTGCGCGTCAAGGAAATGTGTTAGCTGCGATCGGGATGTTAATTGCGATCGTTGGTACATTACTAGAAAAGCAAGTAGTCAGCTACGAATTAATTGTAGTCGGAATTATCATTGGTTCGATCGCCGGAACAATCATGGCGAAAACCGTGGCGATGACGGATATGCCGCAGATGGTAGGTTTGCTTAACGGCTTTGGGGGCGCGGCTTCTGCCCTCGTTGCTGTGGGGGAATTCTGGCGCTATCTCAGCATCCCGGAATCGCCGGCACCTGATGCGACAATCACGATCCTTTTGGGCGTGTTGATTGGCGGAATCACTTTCACTGGAAGCCTTGTGGCGTTTGCGAAGCTGCAAGAATTGCTACCAGGTGCGCCGATGACGTTTCCGCTACAACAGCCGTTTAATGCCATGCTGGCGATCGCGCTTTTAGCCGGCAGCGGTTATATGCTGGCGAATCCCGAAAATGTCCCGGTATTCCTCGGTTTGGTGGCGATTTCCAATATCCTGGGAATCATGTTTGTGCTCCCGATTGGTGGCGGTGATATGCCCGTGGTGGTGTCGCTACTTAACTCTTATTCGGGGATTGCGGCGAGTGTGGCTGGGTTCATTTTGATGAACAATATGCTGATTATCGCTGGTGCACTTGTTGGCGCGTCGGGGATTATTTTGACGCAAATTATGTGCAAGGGGATGAATCGATCGCTTTCTAGCGTGCTGTTTAGCGCCTTTGGTAGTGGTGGCGGAAGTGCTGCGGCTGCTGGGGCTGCTGCTGGGGCGATCGACAAAACTGTTCGCAGCATTAATCTCGAAGAAAGTGCGATGATGTTAGGCTATGCGCGATCGGTTGTGATCATTCCGGGTTACGGGATGGCTGTAGCGCAAGCACAGCACGCGGTACGCGAGTTAGCCGACGGTTTGGAAAAAATGGGTGTTGACGTGAAATACGCGATTCACCCGGTGGCTGGGCGGATGCCGGGGCACATGAATGTGTTGCTGGCGGAAGCAAACGTGCCTTATCCGCAGTTGTACGATATGGATGACATCAATCCGCAGTTTGAAGAGACGGATGTGGCGTTGGTGATTGGTGCGAATGATGTGGTGAATCCGGCGGCGCGTCACGATACCGCTAGCCCGATTTATGGGATGCCGATTTTGGAGGTTGATAAGGCTAAACATACGATCGTAATTAAGCGCGGAATGAGTGCTGGTTTTTCGGGTGTTGACAATGAGTTGTTTTATAAGGATAAGACGATGATGTTGTTTGGTAGCGCTAAGGATGTGGTTGCGAAGTTGGTTGCTGAGGTGAAGCAGTTGTAGGATTTTGCAACCGCAGATTAAGGCGGATTAACGCTGATTAACGCTGATGATTAAACCCGGTTTCTCCAATAAACCGGGTTTTTGTTTTGAGTTTGTAGAGATGCTAATCTAGGCTACTCGTTCACTTCAAAAAGATATCGAGGTAATCCTGACTGCCGAATAATAGACTGCAAAGTGCCAATTTTGATTTCTGAATAATTTGGTACAGGAACCGTTACAGTTGTATTGGGTAGTCGCTGCTGCATAATAATATGACTGCCACGCTGTCGGACTTGAACAAAGTCATATTGTTCTAAAATCTGACAAACCTGAGCCGCTGATAAAACTCGCAGTTTACCCAACGCTCACCTCTACACGAGTCACAAAAAATTCACTATGCAGTCGATTCTTGACTTCAGAAGGATCTGCTGTCTCAAAAAATAGTTCCAACGCTTCGATTAGATTTTGTCGCGCTTCTTCTATATTGTCACCTTGGCTGGCAATATCAAGTTCTGGGCAAAGGGATATATATCCGTCGCCTTCTCGTTCAATAATTGCTGTAAACTGTTGTGTTGACTTCATAATTTGAAGTGGCGGACTGCCAAGCTCAAACAATTATAGTTTTACTTGATATTATATCGCATCTTTTGCACTTTTGTTCGGTGTGTGTGAAAAGCCTTGTTCTTTGGCTTTTTGAAACCAGTGATCTGCTTCAGTGCGATCGGCTGCTACGCCATCAGCACCGCACAGATAAATGCCTGCTAAGTTGTTTGAGGCAACACCATAGCCCTGCTCAGCGGATTTGATGTACCATTTAATTGCTTCTAATATCATCCTTTCTCGACCTAATCCTAAATGGTACATATTCGCAATGATGCACTGGGATTCGGCATTTCCTTGTTCTGCTAGTGGTTTTAACAAGCTAAAGGCTTGGGTATAATCTTGGGTATTAAAGGTGGCTATCCCTTTTTCTAAGTCAGACATTAACGATGATTAATAAATTCTATATATTATAATAGCATTAAACGAATTCAGGAAACATTTCCATGAACAAGCCAAAAATACTCCTAGATCCAATTGAGCAAGATATGACTGTTGAAGCAACTGCAAGTTTGCTGAATGTGTCGCCAGAATTTGTGGTCAAATTACTCGATAACGGGGAAATTCCCTATGGAAAAGTAGGAAGCCAGCGGCGGATTAGCTTGGCAAGTGCGATCGCATATAAACAGCAGCGTACTGTTCAGCGCCGTGAAATTCTCAAGGAATTAGCTGAGTTTAGCCAGGAAGAGGAGTTGCATGAGACTAGAGTATACAGCTAGCAAGTTGATTCCTTATCCTGTTGTTTTGGATTCCATCGTAAAAAACCCGGTTTCTTGGAGAAACCGGGTTTTTGTTTTGGGGATTTATATCTATCTAGCGGTTCTTATCCTCGTAGTCCTTAATTAAATAGTAAACAGTCATTGGGCTGATAGTAGTGAGTAGAGTTGTGAACCATACGACACCTATAACAGCTATTTCATTTTGTCTTCCCGGTAGTATAAACTTGTAGTTTCCAGCAAGTGATGTAACGAAGTCAAAAACAACGCAGAGAAACCAAAGTCCTGCTAATGTCCATTGTCCCTCACGAGCTTCATTCCAGACATTTTTAGTAATGAGGTTGAAGCAAAAGACTATAACTGTACCAACAAAAGCTATTCCGTAGACTCCAAAAGTATTAGTATCAATGTTCTTCAGAGAAATAGAAAAATTCGGTCCCGCAAGTAGATATACTACTCCTAAAAATGTTGTTATAAAGTCCCATAGCATCCCACAACCAAACCCAAAAATTAAGATTTCTGATATTCCTTTATCTCTCATATATTCCTCAATTACGAATCAGTAGTAGGGTAGCAATCACGATTCCAAGCACTAATAAACAGGTTGCAAGAATGGCAAACTTAGTATCTGGAGACATATCCGGTAGTCTCATCCTCAAACTAAATCTGAATAAATTTGGCTTTTTTGGTTTGACCGGATAAACCTTTGGGTCTACGAACTGCGCCAATTCAAAGATAGTTTGTCTCCATACTGATAGCCAACTATCTCTCAAGCTATCTTGGTCATTTGCACTAGCAAGATGGTTGAGAGCATCAAACATCTTTATCACTACATCTTGATGTTGCAAAACTAGCTGCGAATGACTTGTTAACTGTTGCGGCTTACTGGTTTCTAGACTCTGGAGAAGAGCTTGATGCTGATATGACCAAACTTCAAAAGCTATTTTGTACAGTGGGTATAAGCTAAAGTTTGTAAAGCTTCTGTCATTGCGGTAACTATCGTCAATCTTCTTGACCACTTTCAAACCATCTGCAACTATGCGACATAGTTTAGACCTAGCCCATTCGCTTTTTCTAATTCTTCCCAATAGTTGAGCTAGATCACCCTCAAAAGTGTCTCCGCTATCAATATCTTGTCTAGCTTGTTGATTCATAAAACCACACTGCAAGTCTCACTATTTAGAATGTTGCCCTGTGCTACTAGGATGATGTAGTCGCTTACCTTTGCCGAACATTTATTTTCTTGCCAGATAGCTTTATCCATTGCTTCCTTCCCATAAAAAGCAGGTGTTACCACCAACTATCACTACTGCTAGAGCTACTATCAGATCCGCCACTATCGCCATAATCTCCACTTCCAGAATCACTATTTCCAGAATCGGAACCGTAGCTTGAGTCTGAATCGGAACTATAACTTGAGTCTGAGTCGGAACTATAGCTTGAGTCTGAATCGGAACTGTAGCTTGAGTCTGAATCACTGCCGCTGCAATCATAACTATCACTTGATTCGGAGTCAGAGCTACCGCCGAACAAATCCCAAGAGCCGCCACTATCTCCATAATCACTACTTCCAGAATCGGAACTATAGCTGGAGCCAGAGTCGGAACTGTAACTTGAGTCAGAGTCACTACTGCTGCAATCAGAACTATCATTTGATTCGGAGTCAGAGCTATCCCCAAACAAACCACCGAACCAAGAATTGTCACTATCGCCAGAATCACTGTTATTGGAATCAGAATTATCACTAGATTCGGAGTCAGAGCTATCACGGAACAAATTACCGAACCAAGAGCCGTCACTATCGCCAGAATAACTGCTATTGGAATCAGAAGTATCACTTGATTCAGAGTCTGGACTGCTCCCAAAAAACCCAACAAATGATGAAATAAAGCCACCAAGTAAGGATTCTCCTCCACCATCACTCGATGATGATTCTCCTCCACTGTCACTACTGTTGCTATTCCAGTGAGGTTTAATTTCAGGAGGAAGTCCCAGTGTAATGCCATTTTCTTTGACATCAGATGGATCGGCAAAGAAGATATTATCGGGAGAGATTACGAAGCACTGAGTTTCATTCAACACTTCTTTGACACGAGATCCGAAGCAGTCGGTAGTACCATCAGGAGTAGAAAAGATGAGGGGTATTCCTCTCTCATTTGCTACATGAACTAGCCGTTTAGCTTGATCTACAGCCTCGTCATTATTCCATTTAGATGTATAAGATTTGCACTCTATTATTGCTACTTCGTTGTCATTATTGTCATCAATGGTGACATCGACTTGAGTAGGTCTACCGTACTGTTCAAATGTCTCATTGTAAAGGAAGTTACGAGGAACCTGAACAGCATTAAATCCAAATATTGCGAGTTTTTCCTCTGTGTCTTCCTCAAATTTTTCTCCCTTTTCATAACTAGCTCTACCTATTTCTTGACTTCTGCTAGTGGTTGTTGCCTGTGCCTCCCCTAAGTTACTACCAGCAGCATCATCAGAACCGAAGGCTTCAGCGATCTCAGACCCTATCTCAGCAATCACTTCGCCAACCCAATCGAAGAGTCCTCCACTCATAGCTACTTTCTCCTGCCAAGCTACGTTTCATAACTTTACCCTCCATATAGTAGAGTTTTCTCTCACAATCTGAAAAGCGGAAAAAGACGGATCTTTTCTAACCTTTGATGTGCAAGTCGGATCTGGACGGATATAGACGGATAAAGTCGGGTATAATAACGCCAGTTCTCTCACATCTATGCTGATGGACATTCACCAGGTATTGGAATTTGTAGATAAAGTTGTCTATGCCAAGACAGGCAAACGTCTAAATGACTTGCAGCGTGGAATTATCGAGGGAACACTGAAGCAACAGAAGTATACTGAGATTGCAGATACTTATCGTCTTACACAAGGTCACGTTAAAGATGTGGGTTACGAACTTTTACAAATGTTATCTGACACCTTTGATGAACCTGTGGATAAAGGTAATCTTAAATCTGTTCTTGCTCGGCAAGACAATCTGAATATTAGTTTTGGTAATAGCAACATAATTGGCTATATCAACGTTTGTTCCGATCGCCCCACGGCTACCCCAGATCAAAATCAGCCTAAAACTCCTGACTTTCAGCAGGCAAAGGATGAAGCCAAGATTGAAAAAATTGGTAAGTTGCGGCAGTTTGGATTGAGCGACGAGCAAATCGCAGAGGTGCTGGGACTAACCTTGGAAGAGGTGAAGCAAGTGGATAAAGCGTTATAATTTAGCTAGGATATTCTATCTGTAAAAATGGGATAGTAAATAATGACACTCACCGAATTAAAAATCGATCTAGCATCCTTAAATTCAGCCGATAAAGCAGCGGCTATAGAAATTTTACTTCAAACCTTAAGCACTGGTGCTATAGGCATTAAAAAGACTCCCGGTGTCTGTGGCGGCGATGCTTGTGTTGGCAATACTCGCATACAAGTTTGGGTACTTGTGGGTTATCGCCGTCTCGGATGCAGCGATGCTGAACTTTTTAAGTGCTATCCCCATTTGACTGCTGCTGATTTAGTCAATGCTTGGGCTTATGCTGATGCTTACCCAGAAGAAATTGAACAAGCAATTAAAGAAAATGAGGAAGCCTAAAACATGGCGCGAATTTATGCAGATGAACAATATCCGTTGCCAGTAGTTGAGTTTCTTCGACCTTTAGGTTACGATATTTTAACAGTTCAAGAAGCCGGAAACGCAGGATCAGGAATTCCTGATGAGGATGTATTGGCTTTTGCAGTGATTAATGAGCGAGCAGTTTTGACTCTCAATCGAGGTGATTTTATTCGACTGCATCGCTCACAACCAGACCATGCTGGTATTATCATTTGTACTCAAGATAGCAACTGGGAAAGACAGGCGACCCGAATTAATGACGCTATTTCTGCTGAAGAAACATTGAGTGGCAAATTGATTCGAGTTAATCGTCCTTCAATGTAAAGAAAGCCAACCATATAAAATGATTGAGATTGTAAAAAATGGCACTGAAAGAATTAAAAAAACAACTCCTTGCCTTAACTCCCATTGAAAAAACTCAAGCAATACAGCTATTAGTTCAAAGTTTAAGCAATACTTGGCAAGGAATTGAAAAAACTCCGGGCGTATGTGGTGGCGATGCTAGAATTACCAAGACTCGCATACCTATTTGGTCGATCGCAAATTATCGCCTTCTGGGTGCAAATGATGTGCGGATTTTGCAAGACTTTCCTCATTTGAGTGCAGCGGATTTGGCGAATGCTAGGGCTTACACTGAGGCACACCCAGAAGAGATTGAAGCTGCGATCAGAGAAAATGAGGAAGCCTAAAACATGGCACAAATTTCTGCGATCGAAGATTTTAAATATAATAAAATCCTAAAGAATTAATCGAACTGCCAAAGTTGTACTAACCTTAGATCTAAAGTCAATTAAATTCAAAAAAAATCAACTATGTCAGATAAACCTTTTAACATCCGCCAACTAGACGGCCTAGACTATGACGAAGCAGAACCCCTCCTGGAAGATTATCAGGAAACTCTAATCGAGTTATTTGTCAATTCTCCCGAAGGAGAAGAATACGGTAAAACTTATCCAGACGTTGGATCTTGGATATCGCAGTTCATTTATTACGCTTTCAGCTATGAAGGTTTTACACTACCTTGCATGAAAGTGGCAGATGTGGAAACTGTAATCGAAGACTTATTTCCCAGGAAAGTGACTTTGCTTTCGCCGGAAGACGGTGAAAATGCTATCCCGGAATTATTGGCGTTATGGCAATTTTTGAAACGAGAATTTAAACTGCAAAATGCCACTTCAATTATCAAATACCTGCGGGATATTGAGCCGGAATTTCAGGAGATTATGGAAGATTCTTCTAAATTCGGATTTGCCAAATCCTTTGTAACGCTCGGTCATCAAGCAGGGTTTGATATGAGTACGGAGGAAGGTCTAAAACAATTTCAGCAGATATATAATGCTAAAATTGCCCCTACGCTTGCATCTGAAAACTCCGATCTATTTGGATGGTCAAGCAAACCGATCGGTGGTAGTCCTGTCAATGGCTCTAAGGCAAGTAAAGCAAAGCAAAAAAAAGCAAAAAATATGGCGGCTGAATCGAGAAAACGCAACCGCACTAAGAAAAAATAAGGGTTTAGCAAGTATCTATCCTCACTTCACTCTTCTTCTGATTCTTCTCGCCATCTTGCTCGCTGCTTCCCGCCCGCGAAACTTCCAAACTAACAAAAAATCCGGTTGATAAAGCTAAACTCATCAGCATCCTAACTCAAACTTTAACCAACGGTTCTCTAGGCGTTAAAAAAACTCCCGGCGTGTGTGGCGGCGATGCCTGTGTTGGCAATACTCGCATACAAGTTTGGGTACTTGTCGGGTATCGCCGTCTCGGATGCAGCGATGCTGAACTTTTGAAGTGCTATCCCCATTTGACTGCGGCTGATTTAGTCAATGCTTGGGCTTATGCTGATGCTTACCCAGACGAAATTGAAGCAGCAATAGTTAGAAATGAAGCAGCATAAAACATGGCGCAATTACCCATAACAGAAATTACCGACTCCGACAAAGAAACCGGGTTTTTTACAACAATACTTCGTTACTACCGACAGATTAGGTAAAAAACCCGGTTTCTGAACCCCATCCAAAAATCTTACAACTAAATCCCCCATTGAACCCAATATTAGGTAAAATCATCTGGGTGTCTGAGGATTAACTATATGCGCTGGGTTCGATATGTGGCGATCGCGATCGTCAATGCTTTCGGTGTCGTCATCGGTATAATTTGGGTTGCCATCCCTACGACAGTGGCTCAACCTACTCTAAACTACAAACTCGCACTCTCGGCGCGACAACCCGACGGCGACACTCCGCAATCCCTCCCGGAACTCTACAAATTGCGCGATCGCCTCAAGGTACGATTAGATAAACTTGCCCAAACTCCCGACAGCAGTCTGTTTTCTCCCGAATATTGGCAACCAGAAAGCCCCCGCAACCAATCCCAAACTCTTACGCAGCAACTCCAAAACCTTCAAAATCAGATTGAAATAGAAAAACAAGCCAAAAATAACTGGGACGAAGCTGCTAGATTAGCCTCCCAAGCCGTCGTCATTGGACGCACTTCTAAAGCCGATCCCGCTACTTGGGAACAGTCGCAACGCTTTTGGCAATTGGCTATCAATAACCTCCGGCTCATTCCCCACGGTTCTTTTTTGGCTGAACGGGCGATCGACAAAACCATCGAATATCAAGGAAACCTCACTCTCGCCACCTACGAATGGCAAGTAGCACGGTCTACACAGAAAATTAGAGCCGAGGAAGAACAGGTAAGAGAAATTGCCAGAAAAGAACAAGAGAAGATAGAATTTGCTCGCCGCGAAATAGAGAGACAAGAACAAGAGAAAAAAGAACTCGCCCGCAGAGAAATAGAAAGACAAGAATTTGCAAGGCAAGAATTAGTCCGCAAAGAACAAGAAAAACAAGAACTCGCCCGCCAAGCAAAAGAAAGGGAAGAATTAGCACTAAAAGAACTCACAAGACAAGAATTAGAAAAGCAAGAACTCGCCCTAAAAGAACAACAAAGACAACAATTAGAACTCAATCAACAACCAACTCCTCAACCAACTCCCGAGTCAACCGCAACACCAACTCCCGAATCAACCGCAACCGCAACTCCCACCCCAGTTACGCCCGCAACCTCAGCGACCAACTTCTTCTTTGCCGGAGATACTAACAGAGACGGCAAAATTAATCAGGTAGACGAAGCCGGAAAAGAACAATGGTCATTGTCCAGCGGCGCGCTGATTGTGTATAACGATCGCAATAACGATCGCCGCAGCAAAATACCGACTTGGCAAGAAACCAAGGTTAGCGTCCCTCGCCGCGCAGCAATGCTTTCTCAAGTTAACTTAATCCTGTCGGAAAAATTCAAAAATTCTCAATTATTTATCACCGCTGACAGCATTGGCAGCCCTTACGTCAGCGTTTTTCAGAAAACTGCCGGCGGCTGGCTACCTGTAGATATATCCGGTACTAAACCCATAATTTTCAGCACCAATATTGTTTTAGGAGTGGAAGCCAAACAATTTGCCGATCGCAATTGGAACGGCACTGTTAATCTCAAAGCAACCGCCGAAAATAACGGTCAACAAATCGCCGCCGCGACCATCCAAATGGGCGTTAGTCCTTGGATGATAGCACCAAATACAGCACCAGTAACAGAAGTTCAGGTCAGCGATCGAGGCTCGGCTAACAGTGAATTCATCTCCCAACTCAAACAAGCCGTAGAACCCACGGGCGCTCAAGTAAAAATCATCCAGGGTGATAATGCTTGGATGCAAGACAGTCATAAAAATGGCTACGTTCAAGTTCCAGAAAAATCCGATATGCGTCAAGTTAATGTCGCGATTAAAAGCCCTAGCAATCCAGCACTCGACAAGCCGGCTAAGTCAAATCAAGAGCGGGATTTGAGAGTATTTAAAATTGGCAAACCTCGCTCTTTAGACCCTGTGAATCAGTGGTCTGATGGATACGGAAATTTGCAGGTGACGCCGCCGATTCCCGGACATCCAATGGGTCGAGTTTATTACGGAAATTCGGGGAATGCTGGTTTTAATTCTGAGGTACTTGATTTTATTCAAGCTCAAAGAATTCAAGGCCCAGCGGTGGATATTGACACTTCTTGGCTTTTGACTCGCCAAGTCGATGAAATTATCAATTTTATTCCCACTCAAACTCCCGGGAAGTATATAATGGCGATCGCCAGTCCAGAAGCCGGAGTTAGGCTGTTGGAAGAATTGGCGGGAAAAGGTTATGGTGATGTTACAATCAATCGCGGCTTGAGCACCGAAACTACAGTCAGGGCTGCATTGAATAATCCTGCTTTAATTCAACACAATCTCAATCTGCAAAAGCAGAAAATCTATCCGATTTTAGAGAAGTTGAAAAGAGAGTTTTCCCTCGCAGACGACCAAATCGTTCAGGTTCCAGCGATGTTTGGCTACAGCGGTTATGCTTGGTGGCCGAATATGGTCAATTCGGTGCCTGTTAACGGTAAGTTGTTAGTCTCAAATCCGCGCGGCCCGATAATTGATGGTCTAGATTACACTCAAGAAAGATTGCGCCAATTGCTGCTTCCTGCTGGTGTTAGCATGAGTTTTCTGGACGATAGATATTATCAAGAATTGAAAGGAAATGTACAGTCGGCGACGAATACTGTGAGGAAGCCTGAACCCCGGCCTTTTTGGCAATCTTTGCCTAATAATTGAGTATCTTGTAGGGGCTGGTTCGCCAAAAATTCCCGCCAAAAACCCACAATCTCAAAAACCCGCCCCCACCCAACGATAAATTCAAATGTACCAATTTTGTAGTCAAAGTAGGGTACGTCGCTACGATAATCTAGGTAATTTACGACAATATATGAGCGACGCACCCGCGCCGCGAGTGATATCGTTTCCGGTTGTATGGAAATGATTTAACCGCAGAGGGCGCAGAGGACACAGAGAGAGAATAGAGAGATTAATAATTCCTATGCAACGGGATTTGATATGAAAGTAGGGTGTGTCGCTGCGATAATCTCGGTAATTGACGACAATATATGAGCGACGCACCCGCGCCGCTGTTACAAACGAACGGGCAGTTTTGACACTAAATCGTATCGATTTTATTCGACTGCACGCTTCACAGCCTAACCATGCTGGTATCATTGTCTGTAAAGACGACCAACAGGACAGACAGAGGATGGCTACACGAATTTCGGAGGCTATTTCTAATGTGGAAACATTGACAGGGAGGCTCCTTAGAGTCAATCGTCCATCTCGATAAATATCAGAGGTTTTAAAAGTTGGTAAATTTGCGATCGCCCCAGCCGACAAATTTCTCATAAAATTGGCTTGTAGTGAGGACTTCAGTCCTAAGTGCGAAGGGGACGCTCGCGCCCTCAGCATCATTCGACCATCACCAGATTTAATATAACGTAAAATGTCTAAAAGCAGTATTTGTACAAAAAATTTAGTCCCATGAGTAACGAACAGGAAAAAAATCAAATTTTGACTCAGCAACCGGAAACAATTGCTACTGACAGCGATGAGTTCGCGAATACTGTCATTACCAATCCCCATACAACCTCCGAACCCGCAGAAACTCTCGCTGAAATCCCCCCAATTGAAGATGCTTTAGCAGCAACTTCCGAACCCCCAGAAACTCCTACAGAAAATCTCCCCAGTGAAAATGTTTTAGCAGCAACTTCCGAACCCCCAGAAACTCCTACAGAAAATCTCCCCAGTGAAAATGTTTTAACAGCAACTTCCCAACCCCCAGAAACTTCCGATGAAATTGCCGCACCCGAAAATATTTTAACGGCAATAGACGAAACAGAAACAATTCCAATTTCCGCCGAAAATGCCCCGGAAACCAGTCAAAATATCGGTGATTTACCTGTTACAAATTACACCGCAAATCCCGATCGCAAACCAAGTCGAATCTGGCAAATATTGGCAATTTTTCTGAGCGGAATGTTAGTCGGTTCCACGATAAGTCTCGGCAGTTTGCTCGCGTGGAGAATGTATCAAGAAAGAGCGAACCTTCAAATCAGATTGCCTTCCGACGTACCCCTACCGGAAAGCGCTCCCCCTGTTCCAACAGCGCGCGCCTACCGCCAGCCCGGAGTGCCCCCAGCACCCCAGCAGACACTGCCCGCCAACAGCGCACCATCGCCGAATCCGACTCAAGTACCATCGCTCTCAGGCGTTCCGCAACTTGCTTCCCCGTCACCGTTACCTTCTCCGGCGGCGTCTCCCGCTGCGGTGGAAACCCCTGTAACTGAGCGAGTTAGCTTTCCAGCAGGTGCTACCGGAACTACTCTCAGCAATAGTTTGCCAGCCAACAAATCGAAGCGCTACTTGCTAGAATGCAATAGCGGCCAAAGCATGACAGTAAAGGTTCAAGAAGGTCAAGTTAGTGCAGATATTATTGCTCCTAACGGTGAAAAAGTAGGTACTGTTGATAGCACAGGTCAGTGGCAAGGTCAACTAGCCAGCAGCGGCGATTATACTATTGAAATTTCGGGCGATCGCCAAGCAAACTACGGAGTGAAAATTGAAGTCAAATAGCCAGTATAATTGTATCAGGGGGTAGTTGCACAATAGATCGACCCGCCCTGGTTGCCAATGGGAGCATCTCAGTTTTGTAAAAAGCATTTTTTTTATTGTAGTGCGAGCGTCCCCGCTCGCGTATTGTACAATACGCGAGCGGGGACGCTCGCACTGTAAATGCAAAAGTGAGATGCTCCCGTTGCCAATTACCCATTACCAATTACTAATTACCAATGGTCGCACAAGTATCTCCAAGCATCTACGAAGCAAAGACTCAGGAAATTGCTAAAGAAATCCTTAAGGCAACTCAAGACAAAAAGCGATCGTTTTTCGGTCAATTGCAAGACCAAATGCGTTGGGACGATAAACTGATGGATTGGGCAATGGCTAGCCCCGGACTGCGCGTGCAATTGTTTCGATTTATTGACTGTTTACCCGCACTCCGCAGCAAGCCGGAAATTGCCCGCCACTTGCAAGAATACCTGACTGTGGAAGAGGTAGAATTGCCGGAAGCTTTGAAAAAATTGCTAAGTTTTACTAACGCTGATTCGATTCCTGGACAATTGGCGGCGACGACGGTTGCACCTGCTGTAGAAACTTTGGCGCACAAGTATATTTCTGGGGAAAATATCAAGCAGGTAATTAAAACCTTAGAACGACTTCGCAAAGATAAAATGGGTTTTACAGTTGACCTTTTGGGCGAAGCTGTGATTACTGAAACTGAGGCGGAAGTTTATCTGAATCGCTATTTGGAATTGATGACCGAATTGAGCAGTGCAGCTAAGAATTGGTCGCAGGTAGATGCGATTGATAAGGCTGACGGCGAAACTCTGCCGCGAGTGCAAGTATCTGTCAAGTTAACGGCTTTTTATTCTCAGTTCGATCCGCTGGATGCGAAAGGCAGCGAGGAAAAAGTTAGCGAGAGAATTCGCCTGTTATTGCGGCGCGCTAAAGAGTTGGGTGCGGCTGTTCACTTCGACATGGAACAGTACGAATATAAGAGTTTAACTCTCAGCATTCTCAAAGACTTATTGTTAGAGGAAGAGTTCCGCAGTCGCACAGATGTCGGAATTACAATGCAGGCATATTTGCGTGATAGCAAACAAGATTTGCAAGGCATTATTGCTTGGGCGAAAAAACGCGGAAATCCGGTAACGGTGCGTGTGGTGAAAGGCGCTTACTGGGATCAGGAAACTATCAAGGCGATGCAGAAGGATTGGCCGCAGCCTGTCTACAATGACAAGGTTGCTACGGATGCAAATTTTGAGCAGATGACTCAGTTACTGCTGGAAAATCACGAATATTTGTATGCTGCGATCGCAAGTCACAACGTCCGATCGCAAGCCAGGGCGATCGCGATTGCCGAGACTCTCAATATACCGCGCCGCCGCTTTGAGATGCAAGTGCTGTACGGTATGGGCGACAAACTGGCTAAGCTTTTAGTCGATCGCGGTTATCGCGTCCGAGTATACTGTCCCTACGGCGATTTGCTCCCAGGAATGGCTTATTTGATCCGCCGATTGCTGGAAAATACCGCCAACAGTTCGTTTATACGGCAAAGTTCCGAAGAAATGCCGATCGAACAATTATTAGCCGCACCAGTCGCTAATGGCAACGACCAGATAGCTTACAGCAAAGTATTTCCCAACGTCGCCGATACCGACTACGCCAATACCAAATTGCGGCAACAAGCAGAAGCAGCCATCAAATCAGTGCGCGCCAACCTAGGTAAAACTTATTTACCCCTAATCGATGGCGAGTACCAAAACACCGAAACAACAGTTAATTCCCTCAACCCTTCCAATCCCGCAGAAGTAGTCGGAAAAATCGGATTGCTGTCTGAAGAACAAGCCAAACAAGCCCTAGAAGCAGCCAAAGCAGCCTCCACAAGTTGGCGCAAAACCCCCGTTCGCCAGCGCGCCGGAGTCCTCCGCAAAGCAGCCGAATTGATGGAACAGCGGCGCCACGAACTGTCAGCTTGGATGGTGTTTGAAGTCGGCAAACCAGTTAGAGAATGCGATGCCGAAGTTTCCGAAGCCATTGATTTTTGTCGCTACTACGCCGACGAAATGGAACGGTTGGAACAAGGGCAAAATTACGACATCCCCGGAGAAAACAACCGCTATACCTATCAACCGCGCGGCATTTCTCTGATTATTTCACCTTGGAATTTTCCCCTGGCAATTCCCGTCGGGATGACAGTTGCATCGCTAGTTGCAGGTAACTGTACCTTACTCAAGCCTGCGGAATTTTCCACAGTAATTGCTGCAAAGATAGCTGAAATTTTGCTAGAAGCTGGCATCCCCAAAGGCGTATTTCAATACGTACCTTGCAAAGGTTCAACCGTCGGCGCTTACATGGTGAAACATCCCGACGTTCACATGATTACCTTCACAGGTTCTCAGGAAGTTGGCTGTCAGATTTATGCCCAAGCTGCGATTTTGCAACCGGGACAAAAACACCTGAAGCGAGTAATTGCGGAAATGGGTGGCAAGAATGGAATTATTGTCGATGAAAGTGCGGATTTAGACCAAGCAGTTGCTGGCGTAGTTTATTCTGCCTTTGGATATAGCGGTCAAAAATGTTCCGCTTGTTCGCGAGTAATTGTGGTCGAGTCGGTGTACGATGCTTTTGTGGAAAGATTGGTAGAAGCAGCGCGATCGCTCAATGTCGGCCCTGCTGAAAATCCCGGCACTCAAGTCGGGCCTGTCATCGATGCTACGGCGCAGTCGCGCATCCGCGAATACATCGAAAAAGGTCGCGCTGAAGCTAAGATAGCCTTAGAAATGGCCGCGCCCCAAACCGGTTATTTTGTCGGCCCAGTGATTGTGACGGAAGTCGCGCCGACTGCAACTCTCGCCCAAGAAGAAATTTTCGGCCCAGTTTTGTCGGTGATTCGGGCTCATAATTTCGATGAGGCGATCGCAATTGCTAACGGTACAAATTTCGCTTTAACTGGCGGATTGTATTCTCGCACGCCTTCGCATATCGATCGCGCCAAAGCCGATTTTGAAGTCGGAAATCTGTACATCAATCGCGGAACCACCGGCGCTGTGGTATCGCGCCAACCCTTCGGAGGATTCAAACTTTCGGGAGTTGGTTCCAAAGCGGGCGGCCCGGATTATTTGCTGCAATTCCTCGAACCTCGTACTATAACTGAAAATATTCAGCGCCAAGGTTTTGCACCTATTGAAGGAGTAGACGATTAATCAGTTGACAGTTGACAGTTGACAGTTGACAGTTGACGATTTGTAGGGGCGAAGCATTTCGGCAGTAAATCTCTGATTCTCACTCATAAGTTATGTGCCGAAATGCTTCGCCCTCTGCAAAAACCAGATGCACCTGTCCTCACTACAAACCATGTTGTCTGTAAGGACTTCAGTCCTCTCTCTGGCTATTAAGAAAGAAAGAAGCACTAATACCATTTTTTTAAAGTTATGACAGACTTTAGAAAACAGGGAAAGGGGATCATCCCGATTGTACAAACATATCCGCAAGGGCGAAGCATTCGCGCCTGTATCCTATCGACTATAGGAGAGATTGTCAGCGCGAATGCTTCGCCCCTACAAAAACGGGATGCTCTGAGCGTGAAAGTGGATTAATTACAATGTCTTGTCGTCCTCGATCTCTATCGGATCTTTAGACAGAAGGACTAAAGTCCTCACTACGAACCGTGTTGTCTGTGGGTGACATCAAAAAAGTTCTGCGAGATTAGCTAGTTAAAAAATGGAATATACTAAAAATCGCGATCGACTAAATTCTCACAACCCTCCACTTGAGAAGTGGTTGCGATTTTTAATTATAGCCGTATTGGCGATCGGCATTTTATTTCGATTTGTCAATCTCGATCGCAAATTCTACTGGATCGACGAAAACTATACTTCCTTAAGAGTTTCCGGCTACACCGAAGCCGAAATTATCAAACAAATTTCATACCAGAAAATAACTTCGCCCTCGGATTTACAAAAATACCAGCAGATCAACTCCCAAAAAACTTTAAGCAATACCCTCAATTCCTTAACAACCGAAGACCCCCAACACCCGCCACTCTATTACATACTAGCGCGATTTTGGGCGCAATGGTTCGGCAGTTCCGTGGCAACAATGAGAAGTTTGGCCGCCGTCATTAGCTTGCTAGTATTTCCCGCCATTTATTGGCTGGCTTGGGAGTTATTTGAATCCTCTGCTGTGGCTTGGATGGCGATCGCAATTCTCGCCATTTCTCCCTACCACATTTTGTTTGCCCAAGAAGCCAGACAGTACAGTTTGTGGACATTAACTACCATTTTATCCAGTGCAGCCTTATTGCGAGCAATGCGCCCGGATGTCAATCAAAATCCAATGTTGCTGATTTATCACTGGACACTATACGCAGTCACAGCAGCAATGGGATTGTACACCCACTTATTATTTATCTGCGTAGCCGCAGCCCACGCAATCTACGTCGCAGTTATTGCCAACTGGCGCGATGTTAAAACATTTATTGCCTATTATGCAGCAGCAATGGTCGCCTTAATTGGCTTCATGCCTTCCCTCGTAAATATTGTCGAAAACTTCAATCAAGTTAGAAGTACCACAGTATGGGCAGAACAAACAAATCTCTTCAGATTAGTCAGCAGGTGGGTGGGTTCCATCAGCATAGGATTTTTTGATATTGGGATTGATGGCACTGCCAACGCCGCACAACTAGCCTTGGTAATTCCCGTTGGCATCCTGATTCTAGCTTTAGTCGGCTATTCCCTTTATTTTCTATGCCGGCAAACACCAAAACGGGTTTGGTTGTTGATATTATTGTTAATTGCCACAACTGCCTTATTTTTGGCAGTGCCCGATATACTTAAAGGCGGGAGGCGATCGGCAAATCCGCGATATTTAGTTCCTTGTTATGTGGGAATTCAGCTAGCAGTTGCTTACCTGCTGTCTGCGAAAATTAGCAACAATTTTGATAACTCAAAACTGCAAAGACTGTGGAAAATAGTTATAGTTGCACTGTTTTGTGCAGGCATCATCTCCGGTGGAGTTAGTTCTCAAGCCGATAGTTGGTGGAATAAAGGCAGCGGTTGGTTGCGTGCGGAATTAGAAGTCGCAGCGACTGTCAATTCTGCAAGCAATCCCTTAATTATCAGCGATGCGAATATCGCATACATCATGCCTTTAAGTTATCGCCTGCAACCAAAAGTCAAACTGCTAATCCAACCCCGCTGTTACACTTCTTGTTACACAAATCGAGAGTTGGCACGAAAAAAACCAGAACCTCCGAAAATTCCCAGCGGTTTGGGCGAGTTGTTTTTATACAGGCCTTCCTCAGATTTGCGATCGGCAATTGAACAGCA
Organism: Microcoleus sp. PH2017_09_SFU_O_A; assembly: GCF_020738625.1. NCBI lineage: Bacteria > Bacillati > Cyanobacteriota > Cyanophyceae > Oscillatoriales > Microcoleaceae > Microcoleus > Microcoleus sp. PH2017_09_SFU_O_A. Next base: position 30,495 of record NZ_JAEQCF010000075.1, on the reverse strand, counting down.
AAACTATCAAATAGATCCGGTTGGCGGTAATGTCGAACTCAATCTGTGGAAACTCACCAAAAAATAATTTATAGCGGTTCTCAAAAAAGTGAGGTACGTTGTTGGGATGGGAGCCCTCTTATATTTATTATATAGTAAGCGAGGTCGCATAAAAAACTCCATTTATAGTCATACCTCATCTTTCTGAGAAAGGCTATAAAAACATTAACTAATCAAAATCTGGTTTGCCGGGAAATACTGCCCAGAAACCTGGTTTTTGGAACTATGTCGCAAGTATAATAGAACATAATTACTTTTTGCGGTAAGCTATGATTTAAGAATCACAAACATAACATCAAAAATCTAAAATGACAGTAACTGAAACCTCCAATATTCGCAGACTGCTGTGCGATCCAGATTTAGGGCTAATCCCTCATCTAGAAAAGTGCCTGCAAGATTTGCACTCTTCCTCGATCGCCAATGGAGAGAAATTTAAGCTAGAACCTTACGATATCGAACTCAACAACTGCCACACTCAGAAGCATCCCAACGACCAAAAACCCCTTGTCACTCAGTCAGTGTTAATGAAAATTCCCCTGACTGGGAAAGTTCAAGACAAGATGCACCTGTATCTGATCGCAAGTGAGTTGCAGAACCAAATCGATATCAAAATTATCGACTGGAGTGCCTTAGAACGCCGCCAATACGACATTCACGGCATCCCCTTAAAGCAGCCGATTACCAAAATAGATGGCGAGATGAATTACGAGTTAGTATTCGATCGACCAGGCTACTGCTGCATCACCCTGTGCCGTCAATTTGACTTGACTTACGCCGCCAATTATTAAGTTTTTAGGTACGTTGTTGCGCTTGAGCGCTCTTATAGCGGTTATCAGAAAGATGAGGTATGTTGTTGGGCTTCAGCCCTCTTGGTTTAAGGGTTATATAAGCTGTCAGTTATACCTCATCTTTTTGAGAAAGGGTATATATATTTAGGCGCTCTGATATATATATTGAAAGAGCGCTGAAGCGCAACTACGTACCTTTGAAAGAGCGCTGAAGCGCAACTACGTACCTTTGAAAGAGCGCTTAAGCGCAACAACGTACCTTTTTAAACCGATCGACTCGCCGTTTCCGCCAGAATCTGCTTAATTTGAGCAGGAGTCAGACTGGGATTGGCTTGCAACATCAAAGCTATCACCCCGGATACGTGCGGCACTCCCATGGAAGTACCCGCAAAATATCGATAGGGAACCCCCGGTTGAGAAAGCGACACCGTTGAATAAACGTCCCCAGCATCAGCCCTGCCGCCGTCGCCACCCGGAGCGACAAAATAACTAATTGTGTTAGATCCCGCCCGGTTAGAATAATCGGTAAACAAGCCATTCCGGTTAACTCCACCGACAGTAATGCCTACCTCAGTTGCAAACCTACCCGGATAATCTACATCCGGGCGAGCATCATTTCCTGCCGCCGAAATCACCACCACGCCCTTAGCTTCCGCCGCTTGAATCGCGCTCAACTCTTGCTCGTTGAACTGTTGACCGCCAAAACTTACATTAATTATCTTTGCCCCATTTGCCACCGCATAATTAATCGCATTAATTTCATCCCTAATTTTGCCTACTCCTGTGCTGTTGAGTATTTTCAAAGGCATAATCTTGGCAGTCGGAGCCGTTCCAGTTATTCCCACCCCATCCTTTTTCGCCGCAACTAAACCCGAGATATGAGTGCCATGATTGTTATCATCCATTGGATCGTTATCGTTGTTGGCAAAATCCCATCCCCGGAAATCATCTACAAAGCCATTGCCATCATCATCTACGCCGTTGCTAGCTTTATTTCTACCTGTGGCATCAACGCCATTTTCCCCTCCATTGCTCCAAACATTCCCTGTTAAATCCGGGTGATTGTAGTCAATGCCGCTGTCGATAACTGCTACGATAATGCCATCTCCAGTCAAACCCTTCGCCCAAACTTCTGGAGCTTTAATTAAGTCTCTGCCCCACTCATCGCCGCCCAAGTCGGGAACATCAGGAAAAGTTGGCACACCTTGAGCTTTAGCAACTGCCGCCGCTGCATTCACCAAACCGAACCCAAAACGAGAGTCAAAACCCGGTGAGTTGCTGGGATTGTCAGGAACAATAGTTGCAGGAGTTGCAGATAAATTTAGGGTAAAATTTGTATTACCTTGGTTTTGATAAACTCGGACAAAGTATGTTCCGGCTGCCAAATTTTTGAGATCGATAGACTCTGGCGATAAACCGGGTTCTTTAGCAGAAGCAATAATATCGGTAAAGTCAATAGAATTGTCGCCGTTAATATCTTTAATCACAGCCACGTCAACATCGGCACTAAAACCGCTGACAGTTAATTTAAAGTCGTTATTTGCAGGCAAAGTAAAGCGATAAAGGTTGTCTGGGCGGGCGTTGCTAACCGAGTCAGCGATGGTTTGAGTGCTGCTCAAAACACCTAAATCTCGGGCTTGGCTGAGTTGGTTGCCCAATACGGTATTTGCAGAGATGAACTTACCGCTGAGGTTTTGTGGTGATGTGTTGGCGACTAAGCCTAAAATAGCACCGGATTGGCGAATTTTAATTACTGTATTGGGAGTGCCGGAAACTGTTTCTAAAGTGAGGTCTGCTTCGGTAAGATTGTCAGTTAGTCCGATCGCATCCTCAAAACTGTTAAAGTCAGCGATCGCGTCTGCAACAGCCGGATCAGAGACTGGGGAGTTGCTGCGAAGGACAAAGGTATCTGCGCCCAAACCCCCTGTCAGCGTATCTTTGCCTCCATCGCCCATTAAAACGTCGCTACCGTTGCCGCCGTTGAGGCTATCATCTCCCCTACCTCCTTGCAAGGTATCGCTGCCCTTACCGCCAAATAGGAAGTCATTGCCGGCACCGCCGTTAAGCAAGTCATTCCCGACACCACCGAAGAGAGTATCGGAATTGCCACCGCCGAGGAGTCTGTCGTTACCATTATCACCGCTGAGGCGATCGGCATCCGAGGCACCGACAATAAAATCATTACCTCCGAGGGCAAAAAGTCCGTTACGATAAGGAGTCAAAAAGCCCGGAGTTAATGCGAAACTATTGGCGCTATCATCTAAAAGATAGGAAAATCCGTCGGGGCTCGGGCCGGCCATAAAAATTTACTCCTTAAATTGCGATCGATCTAAATTTTAGATTTCAAACATGAAATTGTCCTTAATAAATCTACCATCCCAAATTCATTAATCAGGATCGGAAAATGGGAAAACAACACTTGCATCGAATTCAGAATTTTTTCAACCTTGCGAAATCACGTTTAAAGCCTTATTTGCGCTATGTGATTTTGGGCGGCACGTTTTTATTTATTGCCAAAGCTTTTGTAACTCACTGGCGAGAAGTGGCTAATATCCGAATTCGAGCCGAAAGTTTTCCGTTATTGGCGATCGCGCTTGGTGTCACGTTACTGTCTCTAATTTTTGTCGGCTGGGTGTGGATGTTGATTTTGCGCGAATTCCGCCAATCTGTCAATGCCGCGTGGGCGATTCAAGTTTTTCTCAAGACTAATATTGCCAAGTATTTACCGGGGAATATTTGGCATTTTTGGGGTCGCATCTTGGAGGCCAAAAAGGCAGGCATTGCGCCGAAAGCTGCTACTCTCAGCGTCTTGCTGGAACCGTTGCTGATGGCTTCTGCGGGCGTGCTGATTGGGTTGATTTGTTTTGAGGGCGCCGATGGCTATTTGCGAATTGTCGGCTGTGCTGCTATTTTAATAGCCATTCATCCCCGAATTTTAAATCCGATCGTCCTATTTGTAGAGCGGTTGAAGTTATCCAAGAACAAGGGGGAAAATTCAGAGGTTGGGGATGCTGCGGGCGATCGACTAATTTCGCCTTTAGAGTCTAGCTCCAATCTAGCTAAAAAAATATCTAATGTCAAGTCCGAGCGCCAAAATAATTTGCCAATTAAACGCTATCCTTTAGTGCCGTTAATCGGACAAATCTGTTTTATCGGATTGCGGGGCAGCGGTTTTTTGCTAACGGTAATGGCTTTAAATCCGGTAAATTTTATCGATATTCCCAACTTGTTCGGTGCTTTTGCTTTGGCGTTTGTTGTGGGTTTGGTTGTACCGGGTGCGCCTGGAGGGATGGGAGTATTTGAAGCAACGGCGATCGCCCTGCTTGGCGATCGCTTTTCTGTGGGTATAATTTTGAGTGCGGTCGCTTTGTATCGGATTATCAGCATTCTGGCGGATGTTTCCGGTGCTGTTTTGGCGAAAATTGATCGGAGGCGCGATCGGTTTATGTAGGGGCAGTGGATGGTGCGTGTCCGCCCAGTTTTTGTATAAAAGCGATCGCTGTTTCGGATGAAAGGGCGATCGCTGAGTACGATCTGAAGTTGTTGGTATACGACCCTACTAATGAGGTGATTTTGGAATGGATCGATTAGCTAAATATCGGCAGATTGTTCGCACTTTCCTGATGGAATATAGTAAGACTAAACCCATCAATGGCGACATTGAAGTTCAGGTATTATTTGACACCGAACATGACCATTATCAGATATTAGATTTAGGTTGGGACGGTCATAATCGGATTTATAGTTGCCCGATTCACTTAGACATCCGCAATGAAAAAGTCTGGATTCAACGCAATCAAACTGATGAACTGATTGCTGAGGAGTTAGTGCTGATGGGTGTGGCGCGGGAGGATATTGTTTTGGGGCTTCAGCCTCCCTATGCAAGACCATTTACGAGCTATGGAGTTGCTTAGGCTGTTTGGAAAATGCTGTTTTACTCTCGATCGCGCGATCGGCTATAATCAAACAAGATTGCACAATGTGCTTCCTTTTTTCAACTTAACTATTTAGGGATTTTAGTTTGGGATGTAATTATGCTATCGATCGAGCAACTGATGAAAGAAGCTTTATCTTTGCCAAATGCGTTGAGAGCGCAGTTAGCAGAGAGGCTAGTTGAGAGTCTTGAATTTGATATAGACGGAACAGTTCAAAAGTTGTGGACTGCGGAAGCTAAGCAGCGTCGCGATGAAATCCGAAGCGGTATGGTTGAGCCAATTCCAGGAGAAGAAGCGTTAGCTCAGATTAGGCAGATTATAGCACAATGATAGAATTAATCAGATCGCCCTTCAATTAGATTAGTTTGTATAGGGGCGATCGTCTGAATCTATATCTTCTGTTCTTTGGTATTCTGAAAATGATGGAAGTGATACCCGAATGTTGATATCAATTGTTCCTGTATTAGTATCAAAACATATATTTCCGATCTTTACTAATAGCTCATTCGGCAAATAATTCCTTGAGTCAGATTGAACAGATGACTTAGTTTTATATCCTTCTTCCTCTAGCCAGTTAGGAATATTTCTCCAGTTGCCTACTGTTTCATTAGGCACATCTTTAATTTTTTTAAAGTATTGATATAAAGTTTTAGAGACATAGACCTCAACACCCTTGCGACTTTGATGTACTTGGTTAGCTATTTCAGCCGGACTGTAGCCACACAGCAAACCGCGCAAAAAAAGCTTTTCCCGTTCTGTGAGTCCCTTTCTGGCACGAGGAGATACTTGCCACTTGGCTTCTGCCATAGCTTTGTAGAGCCTTTCCAAGTCCCAGTTATTCGCGGCATCGGCAAAAATATCGTCGTTAGATGTCATCGCAGGGCATTGTGGTAAGTTGATAGCTAGAGCCTAACCAAAATTTATAGCTATGGCTAGTTGCTAGCTGGGTATAGCTAGTTTATCATCGTATTAGCTACTCAGATTTAGCTTATTTGGACTAACAAGGCATTATACCCACCCAAAGCTTTGCTAAATCATGCTTTCAGGCTATGTACGGTTAAAAAAATTCAGGGTAAAAGAGGAATTGAGAAATCGTTAGCTTGACAGAGTAAGCTTTTAGAGTTCTTGCTAATTTGCAATAACTTCAGAATTTGTTACTTAAGTAAGTAAGTCAAGATTAATTGCTCCCTTTGCCCGAATGACTAAGTTAGGAGTAGCTAAAGCTGTTTTTCACGGGTTAATCAAATGCCAAATGATTTTGACGATATAGTCGATGGAATTACGGAAGGAGTAATTAGTGCTGCTGCTAGAGGCGTTGGCAGATCAATTGCAAATATGGCAGAAAGAGCCTTTAACGCTCAAGAAGAAGATGAGTTTGTAGAAATCGATTCAGATGGTGTAGTTCGTCCACTCGAACCCAATCAATCTCCAAAAGGAGTGGCACTGCGCGATCCAAAAGGTGAGTATTAGTTGCCTAACCTCAAAAGTAGTTATTAAACAATAATAAATAATGACAAATATTGCGATTAATCGTGGACTTATATTTCTCGAAAATGATTTATCTAGAGATAGGATGGCTGTTGAGAGTGAGAAAATTAAGCGCTACTATCCACAGTTTAATTTTAAAGCATCTAAAGGCTCTATCAAGGCTGTAGAGGGGTATTTAAAGACAGCGGACGAAAACTATTACCGAGTTAGAATAGAAATTCCTTCAAACTATCCTTACAATATGCCATTGATTAAGTTGCTTGAAAGAACCATTGAACCTGATTGTCCTCACAGGTATTCGAGTGGCAATTTATGTGTGATGAAGCCAGAGCAATGGACTTCAAACTATTCATTGGCATATATGGTATCTAAGGCTGCAATCTGGGTTAACAAATATGATGTTTGGCAACGTACTAAAAATTGGCCAGGAAAAGAGCAAGCACATTAATCAATAAAGTCATGTCCACCCCTGACTTGCATTTAATTCGACTTTTTCATGATCCTTAGCCTGTAAAGCTTGTAGTATCGTTCCAAGAACTGTCCGGAGTATTGTTAATGAAAGATCAAAATTATTCACTTGAGTTTGATAGAATTAGCTATCTACTTAATCCAGAGATTTTTTCAGATAAGCGGATCACTGTTGTTGGTTTAGGTAGCGGTGGTACACCAGCTTGCGATCACCTTGTAATGAATGGTATTCGGATTTGGGAACTTTACGATCCAGATACTCTAGAACCTGAAAATCTTGTCAAGCATCCTAGAATGCGTAAAGATTTAGGACGACTCAAAGTAGACATACAAAAGGAGTGGATAGAAGACAGAAATCCTGATGTAGAAGTTAAAACTTTTGCAGAGGATGTGATGCAATCTCCGAACTTTATTGAGTCGGTTCGTCGCTCCGATCTCGTTCTTTCTTGTTCAGATAAAAAGAGTGTCAGAGAGTTTGTCAGTGACCAGTGTGTGGCAGCAAAAGTTCCTTTTGTAACAGCATCCGTGTTTCGGACAGGCATAGGAGGTGAAGTTTTTGGCTACATTCCAACTCTGACTGGTTGTTACAAGTGTTTACAACTTTTCTCCGAACTCAATCAACTTGACTTATCAGACGAGGTTTTGGGACTTACGGAAGATGAAGAAAGTAGAATTTATGGTCTTGATGAAAAAGAATTTCGTGCATCAGGACTCTCAATTGATATCCAAATGATTGCATTGATTCAAGTTAGGATGGCTCTCTCTATTTTGCTTAGAGAGTCAACTCAGTCCATGCCTACATTAAAAAGTAACTGGATTGTGTATGGAAATAGACCAGCCCCAGGAATATTCCGCAGTCATTTTGAAGCAAAGCAAATGCTTTTAAAACCTCAAAAAGTATGCTACTGCACTAATGTCAATCATCAAATGGAGGATTAATATGTCGGGAGTTTTATCTTGGTTTGGAATAGGTAGATCAGATTATAGGCCTTCTAATCTAGACGTATCAGTTGAAATTTTTGAGACTGTCATTGCCAGAATAAGTCATGCAGTATCAGTTTCTAACCGTGAGGAAGGTGGAAAGTTTATTGGAAAAATTAGTCAAAATGGCAATCATATAAAAATCCGAGTAGAAACTTATATAGACTCTGGGCCTCGTGTCAATAACTCAGTAGGTCACTTGATGCCAGATGGTGAGTATCAAGAAGCAATGTTTCGCGTGTTGGAGACATTTGACCAAGATATTAATTACCTGGGTTCTTGGCATACTCATCACTGCAATGGACTAGCAGAATTGAGTCAAGGTGACATTAGGGGTTATACAGAAACTGTGAATAGCCGTCAATATGATTTGGACTATTTCTTTGCTCTATTGATTACAGATTTGTGTGGCTCGGAACTTCGGAAGCGTTACTACTTATTTGTCAGAAGTCAAGGCTCTGCGGAAATCCCTGATTCTGCCGTACATATTATTAAAGGATCATCACCTTTAGAGCAAATTTTGAAAAGTGCCGAAGAAGCTGCATTTGCTCATCGTAGAAGTCAAGCAAATTTCTATAGAGGTGCTTCTGAACATAGACCTCAGATGGAGGTAGCCACAGATTTTATGCAAAAAATACGGAGTGAAGATAGAGGATGGATTTTGAATAACTTTCCTGCGGCACAGACACTCGAAGCCAAAAGGGATGGAGCTATATATTGGAGGTGGTTAATACCTTTAGATAATGGTGAACTTAACGTTCGTTATCAATATCCTATCTATTCTTCTTCTAAGCCAGCACATTTAGAAATTATCTATGACAGCGAGGAAGTTATCTCAGAAAATATACTATTAAATTCTTCTCGGTTTGAGCAAATTGATAAATATTTAGCTCTGGCAATGAAGAATGCGAAGTCAATAGCATCAAGAAACACAAAATGAAAAAAATAGGGTAGAAGATGAGTTATCTGTTATGTCCCAAATTGTCAAAAGTGCGATCGCCCTTTTCCCCCAAACAACAAAAAGTGCGATCGCCTTACAATCATGTCAAATATATTCAATCCTCCCGATCATTTCTTCAGGTGCATACACTTCATAAATTAAAATCAAACTACGGATAATCTCGCCCACAGAACGAGAATTAGGAGGACAATAGACAATACCCGGATAATCGGTGGTATCGCTTGCCATAATTAAAAAATCGTCATCGTGAGTTACTATCACGCGCTGCTCAAAGCGAATAAATTCCAGGTGTGACTCATCGCTTTTTGTACGCAATCCTGCATCAACTGTTGTTGTAATATCTATGCCGTAACGACGCAAACCGCGCGCAATGTTAGAGTCAATATGTTCGTCTCAATGAAAACGAATTTGCTCACTCACCTCTAATTGCTCTCAATTTTTCTTGTAACGGAGATGGTGGACTCTTGCGCTTTAATTCTTCCACAATAGCTCGACTTTCAGCAGTGCGACGATCGATTTCTTCTCTCCGATCGTAATAATAGGTCATTGCTGCATGAACCGAGGCAAGTTGCAAATCATACTTGCCCGCGATTTCTTCTATAGACATCCCCATTTTCAGATACATTTCGGCGATGTGTGCTACAGCAATTCGATGGCCCGCAATGCGTGGCTTACCACCAAGTACCCCAGGCGTAATTTCGATATGTTCTGTGATGACTGATTCCTTAGACATCTTAGTTAAAGGCTCTTAATCAGTAATGTTTAAGCTCTTTAATCTTAGCACAAAAGGTTTTTGCAGTAATTTGAGTATGCCGTCAAGCTTATGCTGATCGAGAGTCATAGCTACCTTCGATCGGCATCTATTCTGGTTTTAACCAGAAATCACTCGTTGTCGAAATTCCTTAACTGCTGCGAGCGAATTCGGATATCGGACATATTCCGCCAACAATTCTATATCTAAATCAGGGAGAATTTCGCTCCGATAGATTTGCTCATAACCGCAGGTTTGGACAAATTGAACTGGAATTTCTTCTCTCAGGTAGTAGAGGCTAAAACGTTCATTTTGCCAAAACCAAACCTCTTTAACATTTAACCTTCTGTAAACTTCCAATTTGTTCAGACCACCACTGGTAACAACAACCTCAATTGCCAAATCGGGAAATTCTTTGTCTGTACCAATGCAGTAAGCTTCATCGGGTTCCGTCCCGCCTCTTTTTTCCTCTTGCCGCAGGGTGGTAGAACCAAAGGGAAAATAGTCGATATCTGCTTCTAAAAAGTAGATTTCCAAGAGATTTCCAATGCGAGTTTTTCTGTTTTCATGGCGACGGGAAGGTGACATAATTTCTAAGGCTCCATCTAAATAAGTGACTCGATATGCCGAACTATCCCCATTTCTGGTGAGCAAGGTTTCATATTGCTCCCAGTTAACGCGATCGGTAATATAGCGACATTCGGAATCTTGGCGTTGGAGTGCTTGTTGGTCAAGTAGAGCATTGAGATCGCTTGTCAACATAGTATTACCTCCTTTAGGTTGTCTTGATTATAATGAGAGTTAATGCGATAAATCTTGTTAAAAAAATTTGCCTTAAAAAAGAAGTATTACCTATTGACTAGGCTAGAATTACTGTGGTATATTTTAGATAATGGGAGTGGTAACTTAAATTTTAAAATTGCCACTATTTCCATTATCTAATTGTACTTCCTTTGCTGCCAGGAGTCAAGCATTTAACCCGAAAAAAAAGGGCGATTTTTTTTAATTCACGCAACTAAAATTAATCGATGCTCATTACCAATTCCCCGTTACCGTCAATAACTTCGCCGATCGCAAACGCACCAATTCCCTGAGACTCAAACCACTTCACAGCCTGCTCAACTTCCCGGCGATCGAGCAACAGCACAAAGCCAATACCCATATTAAAAGTATTGAACATATCGGCAGTCGCCACAGAGCCAGCCTCAGCAATCCAGTCAAAAATTGGCAAACTCGGCCAGCTATTACTGTCAATTTTCACAGATTGATTGGCTCCCAAACAGCGGGGCAAATTTTCCGGCAAACCGCCGCCAGTAATGTGAGCCATACCGTGAATTTCTAAACCGCTCTTAAGGGCTTCGAGGACTGGTTTCACATAAATTGTAGTCGGAGTCAGCAGCACTTCTCCTAAACTTTGACCGCCCAATCTTTCCGGTTGGGAATTCCAATCAAAACCTAGATCGCCGGCAATTTTTCGCACCAAACTAAAACCGTTGCTGTGCACCCCGGAACTAGCCAGCCCCACAGCGATATCTCCCACCCGTACCTGGGAAGCGTCGAGCAATTTGCTCTTTTCGACAATTCCCACGCAAAAACCAGCCAAATCGTACTCACCCGCTTGGTAAAAACCGGGCATTTCTGCGGTTTCCCCTCCGAGCAAAGCACAGCCCGCTTGTTTGCAACCGTCAGCAATTCCTGTCACCACCCCAGCTAATTGTTCGGAGTTTAACTTTCCGGTTGCTAAATAATCGAGAAAAAAGAGGGGCTCGGCGCCGGATGTCAGCACGTCGTTGACGCACATCGCCACCAAGTCGATACCTACCGTGTCGTGCCGATCGAGATCGTGGGCCAATTTCAACTTAGTTCCCACGCCGTCAGTGCCCGAAACCATCACTGGCTCTTTTAAACCCTCCGGAACGCTGAAAAACCCGCTAAATCCGCCGAATCCGCCCAAAACTCCCGATCGGTGGGTGCTTTTGACTGTATTTTTGATGCGATCGACAAAAGCTCTGCCCGCCTCAACATCCACACCTGCTGCTCGATAATCCATAAGTCCCCCAAATCCATTTGTAAGTTTTAGTTTATTCCCAAGAGTCAGCCGATTTTGGATTTTGGATTTTGGATTTTGGATTGGGGATTGGGGATTGAGAATTGGGCATTGGGCATTGGGCATTGGGCATTGGGCATTGGGCATTGGGCATTGGGCATTGCGGATTTTGGATTGAGGATTGGGGATTTTGGATTGAGGATTGGGGATTTTGGATTGAGGATTGGGGATTGCCGATTGCGGATTGAGGATTGCCGATTGCGGATTGGGGATTGGGGATTGCCGATTGCGGATTTTAGGCTTCCAGGTAAGCGCCAAGGTTGAACGAGCTCTGGAGCTGGGATCTCGAACAGAAGTATAAAATTTTGCGATCGCAGCAAGTATCCATTTGGGGGCGAACTCAACATTTAATACTTGACAAACAGATTTTTTCAGGCTAATCCTTCGGCAGCCATAAAATACACGAATTTTTTGTAAATTTTTGTAAAAATTTCTGGAATTCTGAAAATGGCTGTAACCACTGCAATTAAAGGACTTTATTAGACAGAGTTCTGAGAAAATTTGAGCAATATTGCTCAAATGTATCGAAACAGCGATCCCCAAGCGCAAAAGTTTGTGGTAGTCTGTTGCAGTTCGTTACCAAAACACAAATTGCAGATCGAGTATTGAGTTGTCAAAGATCGGGGAAGTTTCAGCCAAAATTTTTTTTTCGCTGAAGCATTACAGCAAAAACGCACCCGGATACTTTGCTTTGACTCACGGGGGAATAGCGAAGGGATCGAGAAAAATCCTTGACGCCTGCCGCCAAATGGCCAATCCTCCAATCTCGGTTGGCAATGGCTCTTCACAAAAATGGACGTATGAAGGAAAAATTTGTTGGTGGTTTACTCGCTGTCCTGTTAGTTCCTGTGGTAGGAACGGCCTCTTCTTGTCACGCACAAGCGACAGACGCTCTGAAGCCAGACTCTCAGGGCTCCAAGCAGCAAGTAATTGCCACCCAACCGTCCCCGCAGTTAAACGCAACTCGGGCCGAAGCACAAAAAGTTGGACAGTATCAGTACCAAGCAAGAGCTGACATTGACCAAGACTCGATCGTCAAAATTCAGCCCCACGACTTGGAGGGGCGACAAGCAGTGACAGTCTACGTGCGAAACATTCCAGTCATCACCTTTCTGAACCCAAGCCAGGAAACCAACACCAAAATTGGAGAAACTGGCGATCGCAAAGCCAGTGGTAGCAGTCAGTCAAAAGTAGCCGGCACAAAAGAAAATCCCAAAGCCGGAAACACTGCCAGCAATTCCACCAATCAAGAACCAGATCCAATGTGGCGGGCATCTAGCTTAGCAGCAAGACTCAACCAGCTAAACCGCAACAACATCGATCCCAACAGCATTACCGTTAAGTGGGAAAAAGGCGATCGCTACATAATCCAGGCAAACGGCGAGGATTTGGTAAGCATCAACGCTCAAAACATCCTCCCCGACACCACGAGCAACTTCAGCCGAGATGCTCTGCAAGTAACCAATCGCCTCCGCCGACTCCTGGGCAACGCCCCACCCTTGGAAGCAGTCGCAGGCCAACCCCAACCCGAACCAGAAGCCCCCGTGCTATCTTTGGGCCCACTTCAAGTGCGGCTCAGCGGCTTGGCTTCCTGGTACGGCCCCGGATTTGATGGCAACCTCAGCGCCAGCGGCGAGCGTTTTAACCAAAATGCCTTGACTGCTGCACACCGCCACTTGCCCTTCGGCACTCTAGTCATGGTGCGAAATCTTGACAACGGCCGCTCCGTCGTCGTTCGGATTAACGATCGCGGCCCCTACGTGGGCGATCGGCTGATTGACTTGTCGGCCGGCGCAGCCAACGTGCTCGGAATGATGAGCAGCGGCGTTGCGAGAGTGGAAATCCAAGTAATCGAACCGAAAAAGTAAACAACAGTTGACAGTTGACAGTTGACAGTTGACAGTTGACAGTTGACAGTTGACAGTTGACAGTTGACAGCTTGAGGGCGACCTCTACCGACCTCTTGCAAAAATCGGAAAACACCCTGAAATCATCTGCGTTTATCTGTGTTTATCTGTCTGACATCTGCGGTTGAAGGATCGCTCAAAGACTTATGCAAGAAGTCTAATGAATAGTCTGCTTTTAATTTCTCCCTACAAGGGTTGCGGCTTTAAACCAATTCTTTCTGGTAAGGCAGAATACAAAAGTTATCCGAACTGTAGAAAGCAGAAACTAGAATAAAACTTGTCCGGGCTTGAAGTATCTGACATCTTGCACTCGTCGCCATAGTCTCGCGCCCCACCATAGTTTATTTGTTGTGGAACTCGCACGCGAGGCAAGTTGCTAACATTGGTGCCAGATGTCCGATCGAACAAATTCAGACAAATAAATTCTGCATTCTGCCGAATGCCTTGAGGAGATTGTATCGGTGCAACTGTTTACTAGCATTGCAGCACTTCGCTGCTACTTAAATTCACAAAAGTCTGCTGCACCTCACGTGACAGTCGGTTTGGTGCCGACGATGGGAGCTTTGCACGCCGGACATCTCAGCTTGATCCAGCGGGCAAGACAAGACAATGCGATCGTCCTAGTCAGCATTTTTGTCAACCCGCTGCAATTTGGGCCGACAGAAGATTTTCAAGATTATCCCCGGAATTTGGATCGAGACCGGCTGCTGTGCGAACAAGCTGGCGTTGATGCCATTTTTGCTCCCCCAGCAACAGAAATGTTTGGGAACCCAGGGGGCGATCGCACAGCAACCGACAAAACCGCCCAAACACAAAATCAACTTTCATCCTTAACTCAAGTAGTGCCGCCACCCGCGATGACATCGGTGTTGTGCGGCAAGTCTCGGCCCGGTCATTTTCAGGGCGTCGCGACAATTGTTACCAAACTTTTGAGTTTGGTGCAGCCGACAAAAGCTTATTTTGGTCAGAAAGACGCCCAGCAGCTAGCAATTATCCGCAAGCTCGCCTGGGATTTTAACTTGCCTGTAGAGATTGTTGCTTGCCCGATCGTCCGCGAAGAATCAGGACTAGCAATGAGTTCTCGAAATCAGTATTTAACAACAGAGCAAAAACAGCAAGCCTGCGCCCTCTACCGCGCGCTGCAACAAGCCTCAAAAACTTTTGCTTCAGGCGACCGCACCTGGGCCGCCACACTCGCTGCCGCGCGCGCCGAAGTCGCTGGAGAACCCGAAGTTAAGCTCGAATACGCCGAACTCGTCGATCCCGACACTCTGATGCCGTTGGAGGTGGTGGAAACAGCGGGACTTTTAGCGGTAGCAGCCAGAGTTGGCTCTACTCGCTTGATTGATAATATAATTCTCAGGAACCGCAGGCCAATTGTGGCGATCGACGGCCCGGCGGGCGCTGGCAAATCTACCGTAACTCGCCAAGCAGCAAAAGCTTTGGGCTTGTTTTATCTCGATACTGGCGCGATGTACCGGGCGCTGACTTGGCTGGCTTTGAAAACAAACACGCCGATGTCGGATGAATGTGCGATCGCCGAATTAATTAGTTACAGCTATTTGGAATACAATCTCGATCCGGCATCTTTCATGCTGAAGATTAACGGCGAAGACATAACCGAGGCAATTCGCAGTTTGGAAGTGACATCTCGCGTCTCGGAAATGGCGGCAATTCCCGCTGTGCGCCAGTTTCTAGTAGATGAACAGCGGCGCTGCGGTACAAAAGGTGGGATTGTGGCAGAAGGCCGCGATATAGGAACTAATGTTTTTCCCGATGCGGAATTGAAGATTTATTTGACGGCTTCGGTACAAGAGCGATCGCGCCGGCGGATGTTAGAACTTAAAGACGCCGATCGGGCTAATATTAGTTTGGCCCAGTTAGAACAAGACATCGCTCTGCGGGACTCCAAGGACAGCACTCGCCTGATAGCACCTTTACGGAAAGCTGCTGATGCTGTGGAAATTCAAACAGATAATCTGACTGTTGACGAAGTTATCGATCGGATTGTCGGCTTGTATCAAGAAAGAATCGGCCCTAAAAGTTAATTTGAAGACGCTGGGGCGGGCGATCGGCCCGTAGTGTCAGTTAGCGGCCCGGCTTTTTGGGTCTGAGCCCCTAACTATATAGAATAGAACGTGCAATTAACGGGATTTAACTACCTTCCGGAAGATTGCCACTATTCCCCGTTTTGATCGGTTAGGGGAACTCTCGGTGAAAATTCTTAAACTTGTTAATCCTGCCGGACTTCCCCGCGATCGGTCATTTGCAGTAACATTTCTATGGACAATCGCATTTAATACGATCGTCCTGAGTGGATTAACTTGATATCAAAATAAAATCTAGAATTAATTTTCCAAGGTGTGAAGGAGATAATGACGTGACAAATATGAAACGGCTTTTGAGGCGGCAAAAAAAATTAATCGTTGCTTTTCTGGCCGCCGCAGGAAGTTTTTTGCTGGGTGTGACGTTACCAATGAACTTGCGGGCCAATCAACCAGCGCCACCGATGCAGCCACAAGTCTTGGCTGTATCCTCGCCAGAACCAAAACTGATATCTAATGTTAGTGGGATCGCAGGAGCGATCGCCCATCGAGTAGAAGTTTCCCAAAAAGCTCTAGCTCAACAGCAGGAAACTCGTTTTCAATCATCCCTACCATCCCAGTTTAAAGGTACCATGCTGCGTCAGGCAAAACTGGACCAGCAGCACAAGGCGATCGCCCTAACATTTGACGACGGGCCCTGGCCGACAACTACTAGACAAATCCTAGAGATTCTCAAGAAAAACAATATTAAGGCTACATTTTTTTGGGTAGGAAGATACCTGCAAACATATCCCGAACTTGGCAAACAAGTTGCGTCAGCCGGTCACGCGATCGGCAACCACACTTGGAACCACCAATACATTAAATATAACGAAGACGGTGCGGCTCGCGAGATCGATCGCACGTCATCATTAATTGAGGAAGTAACCGGGGTAAAAACATCACTGTTTCGGCCACCAGGAGGCATTTTAAACAATGGCTTGGCAGCCTACGCACAGAAGAAAAATTATGCAGTTATCATGTGGTCTGCTGATTCTTTAGATTGGCGGACTGCGACGCAATCGTTGATGGACAACGTGATGCGGCAGGCAAATTCTGGCGGCATTGTGTTGATGCACGACGGCGGTGGCAATCGATCGAGAACTGTACAAGCTTTGCCGGATATTATTGCTAAACTGAGAAAAGAAGGGTACAAATTTGTAACAGTTCCAGAGTTATTGCAGATGCAAGAACAAGCTTTGAAAAAGCAGGAGACAGCACAAAAATAAAAAATGGGGAAAGTGGCAATTTACACCATTTCCCAGGTTTTTGTAAGTCATATCAATTCCGGCTGCGCCGGAATGATATAGAGGACACTCAAGATGCCGTTTCCCTACCGCGATCAATTGTAGGGACTAAGGCACTCGCGGTATCCTCCGTTTATATGATTCCGATGAAGAGCGGATTTGATATCATTCGATCTATTTTTTAGAGCAATAGCTGAATGAATAACGAAGAAGTAGCAACCACGCCCGGTTCCACCGGATGTTCTTTTGCTAAAATCATTGCTTTAATTGCCTTCTTCCTCTGCACAAATCGATCGACAATCGCTATGCTGTGGTAATAGAGCATCAGTCCGATCGCTAGGTCGATCGCGTACCAGTCATGACCCAAAGTCTCAGTACGACAGGCTTACCCCCCGCCTTCCCGGATCACACGCAACTCCCCGAATCTGATGGCACTTTTGTGAAAAATTTCCAAGAGCATCCCCAAAGCATCTTGCTCACAGACTCCCTAGAAATCACACTGCAAAGGCTTCACCCCGACGGACAATATGCGATCGGGCAAGATTGTGGCATCTACTGGCGCGAAACCGACCCACCAGAAAAGGGTGCCGAAGCGCCTGACTGGTTCTACGTCCCCAACGTTGGGCCCCTCGTGGACGGCGAAATTCGTCGCTCTTACGTGATTTGGCGCGAGTATATGGTGCCAATAATTGCGATCGAGTTTGCCAGCGGAAATGGTTCTGAAGAACGTGACAACACGCCTTTATCCCGTTTGCCAGAAGGCACTACTCAGAAACCAGGGAAGTTTTGGGTATACGAACAGATTATCCGCATTCCCTACTACGCCATTTATGTAATTAAAACCAGCCAACTGGAAGTCTACAACTGGGTGAATGGTTGCTATTGCCGATTGGAACCGAACGATCGCGGACATTACCCGATCGACCGTATGGGCATAGAATTAGGCCTATGGGAAGGCAGCTATCAAAATCAGACACAGCGGTGGTTGCGCTGGTGGGATAACCAGGGAAATTTGTTGCTCACCGGAAGCGAGCAAGCTCGACTCGAACGCCTCCATACCGAACAGGAACGCCAGCGGGCGGAAGCTGAGAGTCAGCGGGCGGAAGCTGAAAGCCAGCGGGCGGAAGCTGAAAGCCAGCGGGCCGAAGCTGAGAGTCAACGGGCCGATCGCGCACAGCAAACACAACAAGATGCGATTCCGCAACTGCTGGCAATGGGTTTGACTGTCGAACAAGTCGCTCAGGCGCTTTCGCTGTCGGTGGAGGAGGTGCAGCGTTTGGGATAAAGGGCGATCGGGCTGAGGATATTACCAATTTAGACTGGAATCTAACGGCAAATTTTGCAACTGAGAATTCACCCAATTAGCCGCCGCTAAGCCCGATCGCAAAGCAGCTTCTATTTGACCTTCCCCGCACAAATCTCCCGCACAAACCAAGGGCAAAGTCCCCGCAGCAGGCAAACAAGAAACAGGCAAAGGATTGCGACAAAAAGCATAGCGCCAGCGGTGAACCTGGAGCCATTCCGGCTCTTTCAGCCAAGGGATTAAATGTTCAGAAGCGCGATCGAGCAATTCTTGACCGATAATATTCAAATCAGTAGCTTCTAAAAAGCGATCGGCAAAATTGGCGCTGCTGTGAACCACAAACACAGGCTGCTGGGACTCGCTGCGCTTGCTGCTGTCGAGCCCAATCCAACTTAAATCAGAATCATCGGGAAAAGAAACCGATTTCCACTGCGGATTTAGATTGCTCAAATCAGAATTTCGTTCCGCAGAATAGCCAGCCATAACTGTAATGCAAGCGTCGTATTCTACAGAGCGCAATTTGTCAATAAAATCAGAGGAAAAACCAAGTTCTGCATTCAAAAATATTAAAGCTTGAGGAGCAGGAATTCCCACCACCACAGCCCTAGCAATTAATTCTTGAGGTAGATCTAAATTGTCGTCGGTAACTTCCAGAGAAAGATGCCACATTTCACTCTCAGTACGAGAAATCGCTTTGACTCGGCGGCCGTACCAAATGTCTAAACCCTCTGCGATATACTTACCGACAGCATTCATCCCAGCCGGTGCGACATAACAAGAACTAGGAACCGAAGATATTTCTCCTTCTCGAAATTCTCCCACGCTATCCGTCCAAAGTTTCAGGATCTGGCGATCGACCAAAACATCAATTAACGCCTGCACCGCATCCCCCTGCGGCTCCAAATAGCGGGCCCCGTGATCGGCTCTAGTCCCCTGCACGCGACGAGTAGCGACTCGTCCGCCGGGGCCGCGAGATTTCTCAACAACCGCCACAGAATAGCCAGCCAGACGCAACTGTCGAGCACAAATCAGCCCCGCCATCCCCGCACCGATCGCCACAACATCGAACATAGTTAAACTGTCAGGTATTTTTGATTTACCAATCAGCATAAAGGCTGCGGGGCAAAAGATGCTCTGCACCACGAACATAAAAGCCCAAAGCCGTAGCGGGGCGTAAGCCATCGCCCTCCGCCAGGTAGTAAAATAATCGACAGGTAAGATTAGTTAAAAAAATGTAGCGATCGGCAAGTTCCAAAAGCGCGCTACTCAGCGACAATCTAAAATCTAAAATCTAAAATCTAAAATAGTATGACGGGAGGGCAAAATCTTGGACGAACTCAGAGCAGCACTAGAATTGACAACAGAAGAAGAATTGCAGCAACTAACCGAACTTCTGTTCAGTCGCAAGTTTAACCCTTTAGATTACGTGCAAACCCCCGCACCCCTAGACGTACAAAGCCGCGATCGCGAAGCATGGCTAGACGCCGTAGAACAAAGGTTTCGGTATCTTGCCGCCGACGGGTTGACGGTACTGAGAGGGCGAACCGAACAAGTAACCTACAGACAAGCACTAATTCAAGTTTGCCGCTATCTCAAAATCCCTTATCCCAAACAGTTGTCAACCACCGACTTAGAGGCAGAAGTATTTCTGCATTTAATGGGCCGCACCTGGAAGCGTTTACCGAAAGACGAACAGCAAGCCCTGACAGTCCGCGTACAGCGAGCAATTGTCGATGCTAAACTTTCTGAACCGTTGCCAATTTCTGCTGAAAAAGACCCGCTCGGTTTGCTGTTCAAAGGTGGCAGCGCTTTAGCCGTTAGTTCAATTTTAAAACCCATGTTGCTGAAATTGATGGCCAATCAATTTGCGCTGCACTTTGCTACCTATCAAATGGCCACACAAGTAGCGATCGCAGGGACTGCAACCGCAGCAACCCAGTTTCAAAATTATGTCGCAATTCAGACGGCGCGGCGGGGGATGGCCGTGACTGCGGCTCGTTACGGTGCGACACGGAGCGTGTTTTCATTGCTCGGCCCGGTGATGTGGACTTGGTTTTTAGCAGATTTGGGTTGGCGATCGATTTCTACGAACTACGGGCGCATTATCCCGACCATTTTTGCCTTGGCTCAAATTCGCTTAACGCGATCGGAATGCGTTTGGGAACTAGCATAGCGATTTTGGATTTTGGATTTTGGAGTGAAGAATTGAAGAATTGGGAGTTTGGGTGAATATCAAAAAAACGTGGAAATTAGCTGTAAAACAGACAGCAAAAAATCTTAATTCTCACCTGCAAAAACATCCCGATCGCCGCCTGCAAATCCCTTGGAATTTCGCTCAAATCGGGATGCTAATTTTTCCGACAATTCCAATCTTGGGAGCTTTAGGAATATTCCTGGGATTGGCCGGCACTTGTCAGCAAAAGTTCCGGCAAATCTGCCGCAGCCCGCTGAATCGAGGATTCGCAATTTTGAGTGTGCTGCTAGTCATCACAACGATTTTTGCCAACAACCGTATCGAGGCTGTTTTAGGCTTGTGCAATTTTTGGCCATTCTTTATATTGTTTGCTGCTTTTAGCAGTTTAATTCAAACTCCAGCTCAGTTACGACAATTGTCTTGGATAATAGCAATTAGTGCAATTCCCGTCATAATTTTAGGTTTGGGACAGCAATTTTTAGGTTGGAGCGGCATCGATCAATTGCAGCCTATTTTTGGCTGGGTACTCGAACCGAAAGGCAATCCCCCCGGCCGCATGGCTTCTGTATTTATGTACGCTAATATTTTAGCCGGCTATTTAACAATCGCTTTTATTTTAACACTCGGATTGTGGATGGAAGAACGAGGAAGGAAGAAGGAAGAAGGAAGAGGGAAGAAGGGAGAGGGGGAAAGGGGGAGAGGGGGAGAGGGGGAGACGGGGAGAGGGGGAGAATTGCCCAATTACCAATTACCAATGCCCAATGCCCAATCCCCAATGCCCAATGCCCAATGCCCAATGCCCAATGCCCAATGCCCAATGCCCAATACCCAATTCATATTTTTAAGTTTTGCAGTAGTAGGAAATGCTGTTGCTTTGATTTTTACTAATTCTCGGAATGCTTGGGGATTGGCAGTTTTGGCAGTTTTGGCTTTTGCATTTTATGCGGGTTATAAAAAAATATTAGCTGCGGTTTTTAGTGCAGTGGGTGCAGTGTTTTTGTCGGCGTTTGGCCCGGAACCTTTACGGCAATATTTGCGAATAATTATCCCGGCTTTTTTCTGGGCGAGACTTACGGATGAAATGTTTCCAAATCGCCCGACTGCTACTTTGAGAACTACTCAATGGGAATTTGCTTGGTCGATGGCTCAGCAGCGTCCTTGGACTGGTTGGGGATTGCGAAATTTTACGCCTCTCTATCAAGATAGAATGCACGAATGGCTGGGTCATCCTCACAGTTTGATGCTGATGTTGGCTGCGGAAACGGGATTCCCAACAACGCTTTTGTTATTTGGTTTAGTTGGCTGGGTTTTGGCTAGAGGTGTTTTGCTGTTGGCGAATTGGCAGGTTTCTGCTGTGGATATTAAACAAGAGCAAATAGCAACTCTCGAAGTACCAGAAAATAATTTAGTTCTCAATCAAAATTCAATATCTACTAGCACAAATCAGGTGGTTTGTCAAGATGTCGAAAATGCCGATCGCCTAATTTTCTTCAGTTATTTATTAGCCTTCGCCGCCTGTACGCTGTTTAACACTGTAGATGTAACTCTGTTTGATTTGCGGGTTAATACGATAAGTTGGGTGTTGTTGGCGGCGATTTGCGGAATCGGGAATAGGGAATAGGGAATCGGGCATCGGGAATCGGGCATCGGGAATCGGGCATCGGGAATCGGGCATCGGGAATCGGGCATCGGGTAATTGACAACAGTCAACAGTCAACAGTCAACTGTCAACTGTCAACAATTATTCCACCGTCACCGACTTCGCCAAATTGCGCGGCTGATCCACATCCAAACCTCGGCGCGCGGCAATGTGATAAGCCAACAATTGCAGCGGAATCACTGTCACAATCGGCGACAACAATTCATCCACCAAAGGCACCGGCAAAACGTGGTCAAAAATATCAGCTTCCGCCGCGCCATGCTTCGGCGTAACGCCAATTAAACGGGCGTCGCGGGCTTTGGCTTCCTGGGCGTTGGAAAGGACTTTTTCGTAGACGCTTCCGGGCATCGCGATCGCCACTACAGGCACTTTAGCATCCAAAAGGGCGATCGGGCCGTGTTTCATCTCTCCCGCCGGATATCCTTCGGCATGAATGTAACTAATTTCCTTAAGTTTCAGCGCCCCTTCCAAAGCAATCGGAAAGTTAATTCCCCGCCCCAAAAAGATAAAATCTTGGGTTTCTGTAAACTGGTGCGACAATTCCTCGACATACTGTTCTTGAATCTCCAAAAACTTCTCGATTTGGGCTGGTAACTGGCGCAAACCCGCAAGAATTTCTGCCAATCTCTCGGTGCTGATGGTTTGCCGCTGGTGCGCCAAATCCAAAGCTAAGAAATAGAAAGCCATCAACTGAGTGACAAAAGTTTTAGTTGCCGCCACCCCGATTTCTATACCAGCGTGGGTGTTGATGATGTGTGGCATCATGTGGGCGATCGAGCTTTCAGTCCTGTTAGTAATGCCCAACATTCGCGATCGAAATTTATCGGTAAAAGCCGCGCGACGCTGCTGTTCCATCCCCAAAGCAGCCAGCGTATCCGCCGTTTCTCCCGACTGAGTTACCCCAATAATTAAAGTATTTGCTGTCAGCGGTGCGGGCGCGTAACGGTACTCAGAAGCGTACTGCACAGCCGTGGGAATATTAGCTAACTGTTCCAACAAATATTTGCCAATTAGCGAGGCGTGCCAGCTCGTTCCGCAGGCGAGAATGGAAATTTGCTCGACATCGGCGCAAAGTTCTGGTGGCAAGTTGAGATTGATGGGAGAGCCTGGATTTCCGGGCTGCCAATCGCTGTCTAAATAAGTCTCCAAACAAGCTCGAACGACTGCCGGCTGTTCGTAAATTTCCTTGTGCATGAAGTGCTTGAAGCCCTGTTTCTCGACTGAAACTGGGTTCCAGCCGAGGATGCGCGGAGTTTTTTTCAGCCTTTGTCCTGCAAAGCTGTAAACTTCTACTCCCATCGGAGTTAGTCTTGCTAATTCGCCATTTTCGAGGGACAAAACAGCGCGGGTGTGAGATATTAACGCTGGCGTGTCGGAAGCACAGAAAAATTCACCTGCACCAAAGCCAATCACCAAAGGAGCTTGCTGTCTGGCGACAATTATTTCGTCTGGAAAATCTGCACAAATTGTGGCGATCGCAAAAGCTCCTTCTAGCCGATTCACCGCCTTTGAAACCACATCCAAAAACGACAACTCAGTAATTTCCTCTGCTGTTGGATCTTGTCCTTCTTCCTTCTTCCTTCTTCCTTCTTCCTTCTTCCTTCTTCCTTCTTGGAAAATTTCAGCTATTAAATGAGGGATAACTTCTGTATCCGTATCCGAGACAAATTTATGTCCCTTGGCTTTCAATTCTTCGCGCAACTCGCGATAATTTTCGACAATTCCATTTTGAACTACGGCAATTCGCCCGCTATTATCTAGGTGAGGGTGAGCGTTATATTCCTCTGGTTTGCCGTGAGTTGCCCAGCGGGTATGTCCGATGCCGATGGGAGCGGGAGAGTCTATCTCTGCTAGCTTTTCCCGGAGGTTGTGCAATTTGCCTTTTGCTCGGATGCAGGTAATTTTTCCTTCGGAGATGGTAGCGAGGCCTGATGAATCGTAACCCCGGTATTCCAGTTTCTCCAATCCTGATAGCAAAATCTCGCTTGCTGCTTGCGTGCCGATATAACCAACGATTCCGCACATTTAAGGTACTACTCCTGCTTAGCGATCGCGATAAAACCCAATTTTTATCATTTTTACACCAGTTGCAAAAAAGAATGCAACTGTAGGGAAGATCCCAACCATGATACTCAGTCGATTTTAGATTGTAGATTTTAGATTTGACTTGCAACTTTGAATTTGGAAGCTGGAACTAGGATCTAACTGAGATCTTGCACGCCTTGTCAATAAGAGGATTTTTCGTGGGGTCGGGCGGGTTTATAGAACCTGTTTGCTACCTTTAAGGCTACTGGCGAACCCGCCCCTACGGCTAATTGAGAATGGTGCAAGATCTCAGATCTAATATTTTGCTTTTGATCCTGACACTCGCGTCGGGGGCTTGTGTCCGTTTGTTGCCGATCGTCGAAAATCCCAAATCCCAAATCCCAAATTGTATTACCTTCTTCCTGTCGCAGAATGCAGATTCCGCGACAAAAAGAGAGGGGGCAATTTAATCGCCCCCTCTCCTGTGCCCGTAACTCGATCGACAGTTCGATCGATATTTAGTAAGCTAGACCCATACTGCGAGTGGTTTCTGCTCCCAGGTAAACCCGGATGCTCAGAAAATCGGTAGGACAAGCTGTTTCGCAACGTTTGCAACCGACACAGTCTTCTGTGCGGGGAGACGAGGCAATCTGAGCCGCTTTGCAGCCATCCCAGGGTACCATCTCCAAAACGTCAGTCGGACAAGCGCGGACGCATTGAGTGCAGCCGATGCAGGTATCGTAGATTTTGACTGAATGAGACATTGAATAAAGGCTCCCAACGAGTCACTAAAAATTTGCGGGCTCTGCGAGTTAAAAGATTTGACGGCGAGGTACCACCGCTTATGCCTGCACAGAGAATTAAAGGTTAGTCTACCGCAGTGCTTGGAAGCACTTCGCGAAAAAGCGACAAAACTTCACAGTCGATCGTAGGTTCGTAGTGAGGACTTTAGTCCTATCCGAGTTAGAAAGGACTAAAGTCCTCACTACGAACTTTAGAAAAACTAAAACCCTAATTTTTCTAACACGGGCTTAGTTGAAACAATATGCCGATCGAGTCCCAGTTTTTTGGGCTCCACACCCAAAGCCAAAGCCATCAATTGTGGCAGATGCAGCACAGGCAAACCCAATTTTCGCCCGATTACTTTTTCCACCTCCGGCTGCCGCGAATCCAAATTTAAATGACAAAGCGGACAAGGAGTCACCATGCAATCAGCACCATTGTCAAGCGCATCTACAATATGTTTGCCGGCCATCTGAAAAGATTGGTTAGTGGCATAACTCGCCAGAGGCCACCCGCAACACTGCGTCCTTCCGCGATAATAAACCGGAGTTGCCCCGATCGCCCGAAACACATTTTCCATCGATTCCGGTTGGTGCGGGTCGTCGTAAACCAAGTTATCCTGAGCTCGCAGCAGGTAACAGCCGTAAAAAGCCGCGCACTTCAAACCCGAAAGCTTGTGAGTGACTCGCTTTTGGACTTCCTCCAAACCGTAATCAGCAACGATCGCCCACAGGAGATGTTTCACTTCCGTACTGCCTTGATAAGGCGAACAGCCTTGTTTTTCGAGTAAACCGTTTACTTTTTCGAGGTAAGGTCGATCGGTCTTTTGGGATTCCTTGAGGCGATCGTCCACATGACCGATTACCCCTTGACAAGTGCTGCAATGCGTGAGTAAAGGCAGATTAAGTTGTTCAGCCAAAGCAATATTGCGGGCGTTAACAGTATCTTCCAACAACTGTGAATCTTCCTTAAAAGTGCCAGAACCGCAGCAGGAAGCTTTTTTGAGTTCCACCAGTTCAATCCCCAAAGCTTGAGTCAGCGCTTGGGTAGAAAGGTAAAGTTCGCGGGCGGCCCCTTGGGCGACACAACCGGGAAAGTAAGCATATTTGAGATTTGGGGATAGCATAATTGTTTCTGCTGGGGACATAAGGCAAGGGACAAGACAGGAGGGCGATCCTCTTCGAGGGCTGCGCTAACGAAGTTGGGATGCTTCCTCTCCATATCCTTACCCAGTTTTAAACGATTATGAGTCAATCGTTGAGGCGGGTAGCTATTAACCAACACGATCTAGCCCAGAGTATGTTGGTCAACTTTAGTCTCCTTCCCTGCAATCACCTCAACCGTGCGGAATCCCAACACCGCCAATAGATTTTTCTCAGGGAGTTTGATGGGAGTAGGTTGCTCGCCATTACCAGGGGCGGGTAGAGGAAAAGCCGTCGCCGCAGCGGTGTGGAAGCGAATATTGCCTTCGGTATGCTCAATTACTTGATGGATGTGACCCGTCAATACTGTGACCGACGCAAAGCGAGATAGCAGCGAAAGCAACTTGGCAGAATCAGCAGTTGCCCATCCCCATTTAGGATAAAGGTCATATAGGGGAAGATGGCTGAAAACAACGAGAGGCGTATCCTGTTTCTGTGCTGCCAAATCTTTCGCCAGCAAGTCCAGTTGCGCCTGACCTAGTTTACCTGTTCCAGTCTCCCCAAATTCCAGCACATTGGTCAAAGAGACAAAGTGTATTCCCGCCTGATCCCAAACCTGTAAACCTTCCCTGACATCCTTTCGGGGAAAGGCTTCCTCGTAGGCTTTGCCCCGATCGCCGATCGTATCGTGTTCTCCTGGTAGAGTAAACAACGGGACTTTTAATTGAGAAAGCAGTTGTTTCGCGCGATCGAATTCTTCTGGTTTAGATAAATGGGAAATATCACCCGTGTGCATCACAAATGCTGGCGGAGTGGGTAAAGCATTAATCGCATCGATCGTTTTCTGAAGCGTGTCGGTAACATGGTCATTTGCCGGTTTGTTGAAACCGATGTGCGTATCGCTAATTTGAACGAAGGAAAACGGTGCAGCCGTGGATGATTTTTGAGCATTTGATTCTCCTACCTGACAAGCAGTCAATAAGCCATTAGAATTGACTGCCCACACGATTCCTAATCCTGTCCAGCTAACGTGTTCGATAAATTTTCTGCGTTGCATGAGTGTTCCTCTGGTTAGTTTTCGATCGGTTTTTCTAAGGTGTGACTGTCAGCGTTCCTTTCATAAAAGGGTGAACTGCACAAATGTAGGGATAGGTTCCTGGTTTTGTGGCGGTGTAGTTCCAGGTTTGATCGGTATCCAGTCCTTTAGAGTTGAAAGCACCATCCATAGATGTTGCTGTGTGGGGATCTTCATCAAGATTGATAAATTGAACAGTTTTACCAACTGCGATCGTCAAATTCGCTGGCTCAAATTTGAAATTACTAATTTTGACCGTGACATCGGCAATTTGTTGGCTAGCCGGGGATTTTGCCGGAGTCTGACTGGGAGTTGCTTTGGGTTGATCTTTCATCACCATTGGTTGATTCGTTGCCTGATGGTTCGGACTACAGGATGACAACGACAACATAATAACCAGGAATCCACTGGCAATTGCCATGAAAAAATAAGCAATATATTTCACGATCGATCTCCTATCTGCCTCGGTTGATGGCGTTTGGTAAATAATCCGGTCATACTGATTCCAGTAGCCACTAAGCAAATCAAACCCAACCCATTCAAAATTGGCATGATTGCATCAAGTTTGAAGATTTGAAATGTATGAACAGAGATTAAAAAAGCAGCGAGTCTTGCTTGATGTAGCCATGTATCCGCGATCGCAATGCTAATGCCAGTTAGAGCAGTGAAAAGTAGTGGCAAACAAAAGAATGTGGCAATCATCCGATGGTACTTGCGAAAATCTTTTTTCATCATTTTAGTTTCGTGTAATGGTATGGAAACGCCTTATAATTTGAGTAGGAGAGGCAAATTCCTTGAGAGCATTCCGTATTTGCAAATATATCGGTAGGGGCGAAGCACCTGACGGCCGTAAATCTCTGGTTTTTACCAATAAATTGTCTGTCGGTATGCTTCGCCCTTACACTTAAATTTGGGATGTTCCATTATTTTGTCTGCTGGCAGTCTATTTGCAAAATTGGGATGATCCTTCTTCCTTCTTCCTGCTTCCTGCGGTTATAAATCCGGCGGCTTGTCACCAAATTGCTTGCGGTCAAAAAGAAGAAGGACTTTGTTAATTGCCATACTGGCAACGATTTAAACCCTCAGAATACTCAAACAAACTCACCTTACCTGATGATGGGAACAGATAGCGACAGTATTCTGGGCTAATATCCTTAACGTTGATTTCGTTATCTTTTTGAGTCTTTGTCGAGGCTTGAGACTGCTGCATTTGCGGAGAGATGGCTTGAGGGGTTTCTGGTTGAGATTGCTGCGTCTCTGGAGAGATGTCTTGAGGGTTTTCTGGTTGAGAAGCTTCTACTTGAACGCTATTCTTTTGGTTGAGAGCGTCAAAGCGATGATTGGCAAAAGCTGTGCTTTGTAATCCTGCGACTGTAGAGATAGTTAATAAAGTCGCAAACGTGATTTTGTGGAAGTTCATAGTTTTTCAGGGATTTAGTTGCAAACGCTCCCTGGGAAGAATGCTAACCAGGCTATTTGCTTGTCTGTACTATGAAGACGACTGCGGATCAATTTTGGATTTGAATTCTGTAAAATTTCTTACTAAACTGCTGTGCGCGGTTTGTTCGGCTTGAGACATTAGCTAATGTCAACGGATCGGATCGAAATCACCACTTCGACAAAAAATCGATGCTAGACTCATCCAATTAGCTCGATCAATCGTTTTATAAATAAACCGAAATCACCACTTCGACAAAAAATCGAGGCTAGACTCATCCAATTAGCTCGATCAATCGTTTTATAAATGACAGGAAGTTTGCTCTATGCTCAAAAAAAGTTGTTACATCAGGGTTGGCACTCATACTGCAAGAGGCATCGGGCATTTTTGCAGAGAAATTAACCTCGGTCTACTTACCTGAATCTATGCCGTCGAGTTCTCCCGATCGCAATTTCTCAGAGCCTTTAACTCCCAGTGATGCCACACTATTGGATAGCCTGAAGGCAAAGCAACCAGAGGCATTAGGGTGTCTCTACGATCGCTATGGCAGCGTGGTGTATGGAGTAGCGCTAAAAGTGTTACAAAGCCAGCAGGAAGCCGAAGACTTGACACAGGAAATTTTTCTGTCGCTGTGGCAGCGTCCGATCGATCCTGCTAAACACGGTCATTTGGTGCGCTATCTAATTGCCATGACTCGATCGCGGGCGATCGACAAATTGCGATCGCGCAGTCGTATCCTTAATTTGGTGCAACGTTGGGGGCAGAACGTCACCGCTGCAACCCCCGCGCCTACTCCGTTTGAGGAGGCTGTTTTCAATGAGCGATCGCAGCAAGTGCGACAGGCATTGACCCAGCTTTCAGAACAGCAACGGCAGGCGATCGAACTAGCCTATGATGCTGGACTCAGCCAATCAGAAATTGCCCAACAACTGGATAAACCCCTGGGAACCGTGAAAAGCTGGACTCGCCAGGGACTCGTCAAACTGAAGCAACTTTTACAGGATTCAATTGACTTATGACCAATAATTTCTTGATAGTGCAAGCCCCCGGATTTATCCGTGGAATCAATCGAAAATCCTTGCATCCTCAAGCCCCCGAATTTATCCCTGGGGTAAATCCAAAATCCAAAATCTAAAATCTAAAATCTAAAATCGAATGACTGAATCTCTGACTCCCGAAGCAATCGAAATCTTGGCAGCAGGCTATGTCATCGGCGATCTCGATCGCGCCGAAGTAGAGGTATTCGAGCAAATGTTGGCAGAAAATCCAGCATTAGTGACAGAAGTGAAGCAGCTTCAGGCAACCTTAGACCAAGTTGTTTACAGCTTAAACAGCGTTGAACCGCCTCCTCATCTCCAATCTGTCATCCTGGCTGCCGCTACCACGACTTTCCAACCCTCCCAACAAAAACAGTCTCGACTCCCCTGGCGCACCGTCATGGGTGGTGTCGCGGCACTTCTGATTCTGTATTTAGGAGTAGATAACTATCGCTTGCGACAGGATTTCCGCATGGCTCAAGATATCAATACCCTACTGCAACAGTCCCAGACGCAACTTTTCTCTCTCAAGGCTGTGAATGCGTCGGATACTGCTGCGGGTAGCTTTGTGGTGAATCTAGGAAAACGGCAGGGGATTCTAGCCGTGCAAAATCTGGTGACTCCACCCAAAGGTAAAGTCTATCGACTTTGGGCGATCGCGGATGGCGAAAAAATTCCCTGTGGCACTCTAAAAATTAATTCCCAGGGAAAGGTGCTAGATAAATTCTGGATGCCTGCCGACTTTTATGACGCAGGTATTTCCGGGTTATTCGTGACGTTGGAATCGTCTGAAACTAGCCGTTATCCCACCGGAGCGATCGTGATGCAGAGTAACTCAACTAACAAGATCTAACCTCAGGAACTCATGATCTGTTCAAAACCTTGCCTAGTAAGTCTTTCAACTTGTTTTTCACCAGGTCAAAGAGTTTATGCGCCCAGGACTAAGGAATGAAAATTTAATAACTTTAGCGTTTGTTAAATAATCGGCACTGCACGATAATTCCATTTTGGCAGATATTCATCAAAAATAATTTTCATTGTTTCTTTAAATCCATTAGCTACTTTTCGACCAGTTTCATAGA
>NZ_JAEQCF010000074.1:0-25597 GCF_020738625.1 Microcoleus sp. PH2017_09_SFU_O_A | reverse complement strand
TGTCGCCTGAATTCGTAAAAACCTAAGTCGGATATTGCCCCAGCCAGCTTGTGATTTGCCAGCATTCCGCTGACATTCAAGTCTTCAATCTTAATTCGCAAGAAAGTCTGGGCTAAGTAAGTCGTCAACTTGTGAAGGAAGTCTTTACGAATGCAGGCAATTTTTGCGTGAATTTGGCTGATTTTGTCGTAGGTTTTGCGTTGGTTGTTAGAACCTTTCACCTGCCTTGATGCTTGGCGCTGTAACCGTGCCAGCTTGGTTTTCGCTTGTTTTAGGGGTTTTGGTGCATCAAACACTTGATTGTTTGACAGGGTGGCGAAGGATTTGACACCTATGTCAATTCCTACAGAACTTTCTCTTTGTCGCATCGGTAAACGTTGGGCATCAACACAGAAAGAGACGAACCAGCGATTTCCTTCTTTTGAGAGCGTGAAAGTCTGAGAAACAAAACTGCATGAGAGTGGCTCGTGCAATCGGAATGTTCCCAGTGTGGGAATTTTAATAGTCCTGCCTGCACTTAACAAAACTTTGCCGTTTGACGAATCAACCGTGAATGATTGACCGTCACGGCGGCTGACAAATTTTGGATGACCGGCTTTCCCCAAACGATACCTCCCAAACGCATGACTCAAGTCAATCAAAGCGTTTTGGTAAACACGAGAAGACAACTGATTCATCCAAGTACATTCAGGTTGTTTCTTGACGTAGTTAGTGAGAACTTTCTTGATTTCGTTGATGACCTTTGAGTCGGAAAACTCACCTGCACCGTACATTTGGACTCGCAGGCTCAAACCCATGTTAAATACCACGCGCCGAAATCCTGCGTGTTTTGCCATCAAGGTCGCTTCTTGATTATTCAATTTGAGCGCTCGCTTGACGGCAAACATGGAACTGACTCTCAGCAATCAACTTTAGATAAGTTTAGCAAACTATTTGCCACTTAAGTCTTGCTCTTCGATCTTTTTGTCTGCGTTCCGGCGCTGCCGCATCTGCTTTGCCCTGGCTTGCAAATCGCTGAACCCCTCATCAGGTTGGGTTTCGCCAGAACTAGCACTCGCGCCAGGATCGATCGCGCTTTCTGTTTTTGAGTCGCTTTCCGATGCAGTCGCGGCGGCCCGCTGCTTCTGCTGTTTGGCTTTTAGCTGCAACTGAGCTAAGAATTCGTCTGCCTCGCTTTGGGCCTGGGGAAGAGCCGCAGCACCGAGCGTTATTTCTTGGGGATCCGACGGAGTTTTTTCAGAGGTATCTTTTTTGCTACTTTTGAGTTCATCTTTTTTGAGCTGCAATTCTTTAAAGAAATCTGATTCTACAATGTCTGCAACTTGTTGTTCTTTTTGGGCTTGGTCTATTTCGATTTTGAATACTTGTTTTACGCGATCGGTAATTGCTTTCCCGTATGCCGATTTATTAAATCTGTCTGCTGATACAATGCTGCCACCAGTTAGAATTAATGCTAAGGCTGGCGCTGCTACAGGCACCCACCCTCCCAACAGAAAAATCCCAAAACCGATCGCGCCACACCCCGACAGTATTGCTGCGAATGTCAGCGCCAGCTTCCATGGGTGAGCCATCCGCGATGCCATGGTTCCTCCCACAATTGACCATCCTGCAATCCACAGGATTTCTGCCCATTCCGGCCAAAACCAAAACATCGGTCTCTTGTCTAAAACAGCACTCAAAATTTGGCTAATTACTTGTGCGTGTACCACGATCCCCGGCATGAATTGGTTTTTTTGCTGCTGCCCACTGTAAGGAGTATAAAATACATCTTTAACGGTTTCTGTGGTGTAACCGATCAGCACTATTTTATCTTTAACTAAATTCGGACTGACTTTCCCTTGTAAAACATCGGTAATTGTGACTTTGTTTGCGACTTGGCTCCTGGAGTGATAATTAATTAGTATTTGATATCCCCTCGCATCGACATTGCTATATCCTCCGTCATTGCTTTTTAATTTTTTAAATTTGGTTTTTCCCAGCCATAAAGATTGATCTGCTGCCAGTCTGGGAAAAATTTTATACTTTTGCAGGTAGCGGAGTGATAGCTGGAGGTTGAAGGAAGTTAAAACTTGAGAATTGTCATTGCAAAGATGTTTTTCTACCGAATTATCGCCCTTAATTATCGGTGGTTTCATAAATAATAAAGCCCTGCGGAGTATGCCGCCCGGATCGATTCCAAAATCTGCAAATCCCACCCGGTTTGCTGACATTCCCGGAGGAGGGGGAGAACCGGGAGTGTCGGGGCCTCCGTCGGTGACTAAACATACCCCGATAATTCGATCGCTTTTTTGTAAAACTTTAGTTAATTCCTCACGCCCCTCTCCTAAAGGTACATCTCGCAGTACATCTAAGCCGATGACTGTCGGCTGCATTTTTTCTAGTTTTTGTAATATTTCAGCTATTTTGCGATCGGATATCGGCCATTGCTTTAGTTTCTGAATATCTGCTTCGGTAATCCCCACAATTAGCAAGCGCGGGTCTGGCTTTTCGTCGGGACGCCATCTCAGCATTTGGTCGTAAGCGCTTAATTCTACTGGTTCCAGTATTCCTAGGTGTCTAGTCCCGACCAACGATAATGTTACTGCCGCGGTGGCAATTAATACAGAGCTAACAACTGTTAGTGATGGTTTATACAGTTGACTCAATTGAGCCGCTGCCGAACGAATTTTGTCAGATAGAAATTTGTTAGATATTTTAGTCATTGCCACAATATAAAATTTTGACTCGTTTCACCGAACAGCAGTTATGTTGCTTGTCGGCACCTACACGAGACTTCCTCCATCTTAGAACACCCGGAAACTCCGACCGATTTGTAACAAAACTTTACATTTCGCTACCAGCGAAATGTATATGGAATAACAGTCGCGACCTCGACCGCTGGATTTACCGTCCCCAGAATCCAGTTGCAGCTCCAATTAATTAATTAATGTTATTGATTTGTCAAGGTTCAAATTCTGTATCTGCGGTGTGAGACTAGCTTCTCAAAAATATTGGTCGCCAGCAGGGAGAAAAAATTTATGTACCAAAAAACATTTAAAGTTGATGAATCCGGGATTGTTGAAATTAGCATTCTCGCTACGGGGGACAGCAACAAATCACTAGAAGTTGGCAAGCGTTACGTGCGATCGTTTTCGATGATTTGCGAACCAGACGCTCGATCGGCAGATGGCAGATACAGTTGTTAAAGGGTTCGTACAGCGCATCGCACCCCAGCCAACTCTCAATAGCGATTTGGCAAATCCCGACCCGATGACGTGGCTCGAAGTTTATGCTAAAAATGAGATTTGGTACGAAACTCTCGCTACTTGAACCCAAATGCGGCGACAGACACCGAGATATGCGAGACCCAGAGCCAAGTAGACCTAATTGTTTCAGTCCCAAGGACTGGAATCAGTGGTAGGTCAATCGCTGGTTGAGTCTCTTTAAAAATCGCTATTTATTGAACTTTTTTCCTTCTTTTGATGGCGATGCGAACAATCAAAACTTGACCGGATCGCGCCCGGGCTGAGAACTCCAGACTAACAGTAGAGACGCGATCTATAATATATCTATAAGGTTGGTGAAAAAATGAAACGTTTTCTACATTTTACTGCACTCGCGATCGCTGTATGTGCGATCGCACTTAGTGTCCCCAGTTTCCTGCCACCGATGCAGGCAGTGCCTGCACCAATGCTGCTGAGTCAGAATGTTAAATTTAAACCTCCCGATGTAGACGCCCCCGACAACAGGCAATCGGCGACGCATCGAGGGAATGCTTGTCCGCAGGATTTATCTATTGTTCCTTTAATACCTAAAAGCAATGATGGTTTAACCATAGCAGAATCGCCAACATTCTTGGCCTATGTTTCTCACCCTTCGACTCAAGTGGAGTTTACATTGCAAGCTGACGATGGAAAAGGAATCGATGCTTATAAAACGACTTTCAAAGTTGACAAACCGGGGATAATAGAAGTCAGTATTCCCAACAAAGGGGAGGGCAAAAAAACTCTGGAGGTTAACCAGCGGTATCAGTGGTCGTTTTCCGTGGCTTGCAATGACGATCCGTCGGGAAATTATTTTGTTAAAGGGTTTGTGAAGCGCATTGAACCCGAGGAAACTCTCAAGAAAAATTTGGCAAATCCTGACCCTATGGCTAGGGCTATCGCTTATGCTGAAAATAATATTTGGTACGATACAATTGGTACTCTAGCCCAAATGCGGCGAGGATCACCCAATGATGCGAGTCTGAGGGCCGAGTGGAAGCAATTGTTGCAGTCCCAAAAACTCGAATCAGTTGCCGATCAACCGCTAGGTCAGTCTTTTTAAGCCTCCCTATTTCTCAAGGCTTTCTTTTGTCCTTCTTCTGAGGCTGTGAAGATTGACAAATTAAACCGATCGCCCGCTGCGATTCTTACTCCTAGTCTGGAGTAAAAATCCGAACCCTGATTTTATTCTATCTGGTGAAAAAAATGAAACGTTTTCTACATTTTACTGCACTGGCGATCGCTGTATTGGCGATCGCAATTACTGTCCCCAGCTTGTTTTCACCGATGCAGGCTGTCCCTGCACCAACTCCCCTGGGTCAGAATGTTAATTTCACACCCCCAGAGGTCACAGCCCCCGAGAACCGCCAAGGGGGAGCGCATCGAGGCTGTCAGTTGCAGGATGGTTTATCGATTACTCCCTTAATACCTGAAAGCAATATTGGCTTAACCCTCACAGAGTCGCCAACATTTTTTGTCTATGTTTCTCAACCGGCGGCTCAAGTAGAGTTTGTTTTGCTAAACGAAGATGAATCCGAAGTAGTCTACGAATCTAGTTTAAAAGTTGACAAAGCTGGAATTGTGGGAGTTAGCCTTTCTGACAAAGGTAAGACAAAAAATATTGAGGTTGGTAAGCGATATGTCTGGTCGTTTGCACTGGCTTGCGATCCTCAGGAACGATCGGGAGATTATATTATTAAAGGATGGATGCAGCGAGTTGAACCGCAAGGAACTCTCAAGAGCGCTTTGGCAAATCCCGACCCGAGGGCGAAGCTGATCGCTTATGCTAAAAATGGCATTTGGTACGAGACTCTGGCGACTTTAGCCCAAATGCGTAGTGTCGCACCCGATGATGCGCGGCTGAAGACTGAGTGGACGCAATTGTTGAAGTCCCAAAAACTCGAAGCAGTCGCCGATAAACCCCTAGTTCAGCCTCTTTAAGCGTCCCGATTTCTCAAGGCTTAATTTGTCCTTCTTATGAGAATCTGAAGATTGACAAATTAAGCCGATCGCCCGCTGCGATTCAAACTCCTAGGGATGATTCATTCAGTTGACAGTTGACCGCTTGACAGTTGAGAGCGACCTCTACCTCGAAGGAAGAGGATTGGAGTAATGAATAGTCTTCTTTTAATTTCTCCCGATCGGGCGGGCGGGCTTTAAACCAATTCTTTCTGGTAAAAATGCCAGGCCCAACATTCCTGCTATGCCGTTAAAAAATGAAACGTTTTCTAAATGGGGTTGCACTGGCGATCGCCGCATTTGCGATCGCACTTACTCTCCCCAGTTTAGTGCCACCGATGCAGGCTGTCCCTGCACCAATTCTGCTGAGTCAGAATATTAATTTTAGACCTCCAGATTTAATAACCCCCGACAACCGACGAGGAACACCTGCGTTCCTCTCCCCCTGTCCGGTGGATTTATCTATTATTCCTTTAATGCCTCCAACTAATATCGGCTTAACCCTCACAGAGTCGCCGACATTCTTTGCCTATGTCTCTCTCAATTCGACTCAAGTCGAGTTTATTTTGCAAACTGACGATGAAAAACTAACCGAGGTTTACAAAACTACTTTCAAAGTTGACAAGCCCGGGATAGTTGAGGTCAATATTCCTAAAAAAACCGATCGCCAAACATTTATTGAGGTTAAGAAGCGATATCAGTGGTGGTTTTTGGTGGCTTGCGATCCTGACGATCGCTCTTCGGACTATTATGTTAAAGGGTTCGTGCAGCGCATTGCACCGCAGGAAACTCTCAAGAACGATTTGGCAAATCCCGACCCTATGGCGAGGGCGATCGCCTATGCTAAAAATGGGATTTGGTACGATACTATTTCTACCCTAGCCCAAATGCGGCGACAAGCTCCTGACGATCCGATGCTGAAAGCAGAGTGGACGCAATTGTTGAACTCCCAAAAACTAGAATCGATTGCCTATAAACCGCTAGTTCAGTCTTTTTAATCGAGACTATTTAGCCAAATCTAAAATCTAAAATCTAAACTCGCTTGATGACTAATAACTCTCCAACAATTCTCGCCCTTGATTTTGACGGTGTAATTTGTGACGGACTAATCGAATATTTCCAAACCGCTTGGCGTACCTACTGCCAAATCTGGCAATCAGTCGAAATAGTCCCCGATGCAGATTTAGCTTTGAGTTTTTACCGAGTGCGGCCAGCCATCGAAACCGGTTGGGAAATGCCCCTGCTGATTCGCGCACTGCTGACAGGAATTACCGAAGAGCAAATTTTGCTAGACTGGCCAAACATTGTCCCGCAGTTATTGACCGAAAATAATTTAAAACCCCAGTCTGTCGGCGCAATGTTAGACGGACTGCGCGATAATTGGATTGCTGAGGATTTAGCTGGGTGGCTGTCTTTGCACCGCTTTTATCCCGGAATAGCCGATCGCCTGCACTCGTTACAGGATAGTTCGGTCAAAGTCGCGATCGTCACCACCAAGGAAGGCCGTTTTGTGCGGGAACTCTTGCAGCTAGCGGGCGTACAAATGCCGTCGGAGTTAATTTTTGGCAAGGAATACAACAAGCCGAAACACCAAATATTGCGGGAATTTTTGGCAGCTTCTGGCAAAGATACGACTATTTGGTTTGTGGAAGATCGGTTAAAAACTTTGGTTTCTGTGAAGCAGCAGCCGGATTTATCTCAGGTGAGGTTGTTTTTGGCTGACTGGGGTTACAATACTTTGACAGAACGGGAATCTGTGGCTCAAAATCCACCTGTTCAATTGCTTTCTCTGTCGCAGTTTGCCGGAGATTTTGTCGATTGGCTGCCTGACGAATGTTGATCTTAGACTTGTTGGGAGGGAGATTTTTTTTCGCTTAGCAGAGTCAAAAAAAATCCCCAAATTTTACACTTTTTTTGTTGACTTTTGCGGCGCTGGTATGGTATTATTATATAATGGGATGGTTGCAAAAATAATATTTTTAAACATATTCCCATTATGATATAAATATAACAGGAATTCCCCAAAAAATCAAGCATACCGACAAAAAAAATCGATTTTTTTTTGTCGGTGACTGTAATAAAATAGGTTCGTAGTGAGGACTTTAGTCCTTATTTTCCAGGTTCGTAGTGAGGACTTTAGTCCTTCTTTCCAGGTTCGTAGTGAGGACTTTAGTCCTTCTTTTCCCGAGGACTTGCATTCCGAACGATCGCACCAATCTGAGACTTAAAACCAATGCTAGATTTAACTAAAGCAGCCAAAGCAATGCAGGGAATGAGCCAGCATTTGAATGTGGAGGCTTTGGCGGCTCGCCAGCGTTTGCAAGTGGCTCAGAATTTGCTGGAACAGGCGGCAGTGGGACAAGAAAAATTGGTAGAATTGCAAGAGAGTTGGAGCGATCGCACTTTATTCAATGCAGCCACGCCGATCGAGCCATTGTCCGATCGCACCTACATCACCGCACCGCCCGCCGCCCACACAGTCTTCGCCACAGACGGATCGCAAATTTCGCCCAGCCATCACGAAATCGCCTACTGCTACCTGATCAACGTCGGTACAGTCATGCTGCACTACGGGCAAAGCCGCCACCCAGTATTAGACAGCGTGCCCGAAGTTTTCTACAAACCCGAAGACTTGTATGCTTCGCGCCAGTGGGGAATTAGAACCGAAGAGTGGATGGGATACCGGCGCGCCGTTTCCGAAGCCATCGCCCTCGCGGAAATGGGCTGCAATTGGGCAAAATTTAACGACAATCAACTACCCGCGCCAACTTTGGCAATGGTAGATGGTTCCCTGATTTATTGGTTTTTGGAACAGTTACCTAGCGAAGCGCGCGATCGAATTTTGCAACCAATTTTAGAAGCTTGGGACAAATTGCGCGTAGCAAAAATTCCCCTATTAGGATACTTGAGCGCTTCTCGCAGCACCGAAAGCTTATCTTTTTTGCGGTTTCAAGCTTGCACCCACGAAGTACCAGACTGCATGACAAACTGCCCCAACGTCGGATTTTCTGCCACCAGTGCTTTCGATGAAAAAGCACCTTGTCAAGAATTTGAACCCCTACGAGATTCCGTCTTGTGGGCCACAATCCTGCTACCCGGACAAAGAAGCCCGTTGTGGAAATCCCACGCTCGAATTTTAGATTTATACGGTCTCAATCCCATCTATTTTTGTTATGTTCATGTTGGCACAGAAATTGCTAGAATAGAAATTCCGGAATGGGTAGCACAAGATAATACAGAGCTAGATTTAGCCTTAGGAATGATGCTAGCTCAAGTACACAAAGGCGGTGGCTATCCCGTGACGCTAGCAGAAGCCCACAACCAAGCAGTAGTCACCGGGGGCGATCGAAGTAGCTTTTTTGCTTTGTTAGAGCAGCAAATGATTAAAGCAGGTTTAAAAAATGTCGGTATTTCTAATAAGGAAACCCGGAAGCGCGGTAGTATTGCTTGAATTAAAAATAAGAGTTAAAAATGTTATATGCCAATAGAGTTAATTATCTTAATTGCTTCCTTACTTGTTTCTTGGTTGGTGTTTAATTGGGCTTTTAAAGTATTGAAAGCCAGCGTTGGTACAGCGATTGCTCTAGCAGCAATTGTGCTGGCGATGCAGTTATTGTTTGGTATCGGGCCAAATCAACTTTTTCAACACATCACTCACCTGCCACAAACCCTTGGGAAAATAATTTTTGGCAGGTAATCCGATTTTAGATTTCAGATTTTAGATTTCAGATTTGTTCTCTCATCTAAAATCTAAAACCGCAAATCTGCCGACTTTAGGAAAAATATTCCTTTCTCCTTACTTCCTTCTGTCAACTGTCAACTGTCAACTGTCAACTGTCAACTGTCAACTGTCAACCGTCAACCGTCAACTGTCTAACTTCCCAGCATTTGCAGCTTGTACAAACTAGCATACAAACCTTCTTGTTGCAACAACTCTTCGTGGCTGCCAGACTCTACTAACTGCCCGCGTTTGAGCACCAAAATGCGATCGACATTTCGGATAGTCGAGAGCCTGTGAGCAATGATTATAGCCGTTCTGTCCGCCATCAAACGCTCCAGAGCCTCTTGAATCAAAGCTTCCGTTCCCACATCCAAACTAGCAGTCGCCTCGTCGAGCACTAAAATACTGGGGTTGCGAATGGCGGCGCGAGCAAACGCTAACAACTGCTTTTGTCCCCCCGAAAGATTCGTTCCCCTTTCCCGCAATTGCGTGTCATAACCTTGAGGTAATTCTTCAATTAAACGAGCAACATTCGTCTTTTCTGCTGCTGCTCGAATCTCCTCCATCGAGTAACTTTCGCCAAGGCTAATATTGCTCTTCACATCGCCAGCAAATAGAAAGCCATCTTGAATAATAACACCTACGTGTCTCCGCAATTCTGCTTGAGGTAAATCGCGAATATCTATACCATCGATCAGAATCCGTCCTCGGGTGGGCTCGTAAAGGCGGCACAAGAGACGGATGATCGAACTTTTGCCTGCACCAGTAGGGCCAACTAATGCTACTTTTTCGCCGGATTTGATGGTAAAATTGAGGTCTTGCAGAACATATTCGTTTTCTTTGTAAGCAAACCACACATTGTCAAATTGGATTTCTCCGGATGCAGCTTGCTTTGATTGGGCATGAGCAACTAGGGATTTTTGATTGTTAGCTGATAGGCGATATTCAGAAGTTACAGGAGTTTGATTACTTTCTACCAATTCTGGCTCATTTGAAGATAAATTATAAGCAAGTGCCTCTGGATGACCGGCCATCAGCAACGGCGAATAATATTCCCTTCTTCCTGCTTCCCTCTTCCCTCTTCCTTCTTGCTTCTTCCCTCTTCCTTCTTCCTTCTTCCATTTTCCTTCTTCCTTCGCCCCGCTAATTGGATCTTTAATTTCGATCGGTTCGTTGAGAATATCGCTAATCCGTTCGACTGCGGTAAATCCTGCTTGAATAGCCGTAAATTTCTCGGCAAATTGCCGCAGCGGATCGAAGAGACGCTGAGCAAATAAAATGAATGCAGACAGAGTACCAAAGTTAATTGTACCTTGCAGAAGGCTTTGACCGCCCATCCACAAAACGGCTGCAATCGCCACTAAAGCAATCCATTCTAATGTTGCAGATACGGCTGAGTCGTAAAAGATAGTTTTATCAACTGCTTTAATGTAGCATTTATTGGTAACGTTAAACAATTCTGAGTTGAATCTTTCCCGGCGGAATAGCTGCACTACGCCAATACCCGTCAGGTTTTCTTGCAGTTGGGCGTTGAGATCGGAAAGTTCTTCTCTGGTGGTGTAATTTGCTATGCGAAATTGGTTCTGAAAATAAATGATTATGGCGGCAATTGGGATCATCATTAATACCAACATTAAAGCTAGTTGCCATTGCATGGTAAACATGAAAATGGCAATTACTAATATTGAAAATAAATCGCTGACAATCCCGATCGCCCCTGAGGAAAAAACCTCTCCCAAAGCTTCCACGTCACTGGTGAGGCGCGTCATCAATCTGCCTACTGGAGTGCGATCGAAAAATCGCACCGCTAGCGAGGTGACGTGTACAAACAAATCATTTCTAATATCAGTAGTAATAATTTGCCCTACTTTTGTGACTAAATATCCTTGAACTGATTGCAGTCCCAATCTAAATGTTATAGTTAGCATCAGCAAGACTGCCAAAACATTTAATGCAGTAGATAAAGGCAATCCCTGTAAAAATTGATAGGTAGGTTCTGCTCGAATTACCGAAATTGCCTGTCCGATCAGAATCGGTTGAATTGCTCCTGAGACTGCTAGCGGTACTAATAGTGCGATCGAAATAATCAGCAAGCGTTTGCTGCGGGTTGCGTAAGATGCCAACCTCAGGAATAACCGCCAGTCTGTATCGCGGCGGGGTTGGTTTTCGGTGTCTGCTACTGGTGAGGAAATGGTCATTCGATTTTAGATTTTAGATTTTAGATTTTAGATTGCAGAAGCGAGCCTGCTGGTAAATTAGGGGGCTTTTGCTCAGGATAGTGAGCTTTTTTGCTCCGCAGCTTGTAGCGCGGGTGGGCGCTGGAAGTTCGATCGGTCTTTAAGCAGAAAACCTGTAGAATATATCCAAGCAATAATTGTAGCAAATACAGTCAGTTAAATCATGGAATCTTCTACAGCTACAGTAAATTCTTTGTCCCGACAGATAGAAACACCTAGATTGTATCTGAGACAATTTACTCCAGACGATTTAGATGAGCTGTACCGCATCTACAGCGATGCGGAAGTGATGAAGTATCTGAGCGAAGGCGTCAGAAATAAAGAAGAAACAGCAGCAGATTTATTTCAGATAATCGGAGATTGGGAAAAACATGGTTTCGGTTTGTGGGCTGTTGTCAACAAACAAAATAACCAATTGATCGGGGACGGGGGGCTGAGATTTTTAGGCAAAACACCTGAAGTAGAAGTCGGTTACGTGTTAGCAAAAGCATACTGGGGGAAAGGTTTAGCATCGGAAGTTGCAGCGGCGACGCTCAAGTATGGATTTGAAGTATTGAAACTAGACAAAGTTGTTGCAGTTGCAGATACCGAAAACAGATCCTCGCGGCGGGTAATGGAAAAAGTGGGGATGAAATACCAGCACATTTTTGACGATTGCGGTCGCGATCGAGTATATTATGCGATCGCAAGACTCTAATATTTTACCTCAAACGAAACCCAACTAAAATATTTTTAGCCAGACAAAATTTGAAATATTAAAGTTGGAGAGAATAGTTGCGATCGCCCGCCCCCAAAATATCGCCTCCCAGCGGGTGATGCAGAAAGTTGGTTTCAAATATGAAAACAACGCTCGTTATTATGAAACTGATGTAGTATGTTATTCAATATCGCGATCGCAATATTCTCAGGAGTAAAAATCTATGCGTAAACTTTTGTTGCAAATAGTGGTGCTAAGTCCAGTAATTTTAACTTTTTGCTGGATGAATCCTAAAAGTGCGATCGCCCTGGAAGTCGATCGCCAAACCAACGCACCAACTCCCACAAATGTCTCTCAATCGGCTGACATTGCACCGAGTAGCTGGGCTTTTCAGGCACTACTATCCTTAGCAAAACGCTACAGTTGCCCGATTGTCGCCCCAGTTGGTACTACTCTGGGCGATCGACCTTTAAAACGCTCTGAGTTTGCGGTAAGTTTAAATAGTTGTTTGGTAAACGTCGATCGGGCGATCGCAGCAGGTACGCCAAAAGTCGGCCCAGAAGATTTAGC
Source organism: Microcoleus sp. PH2017_09_SFU_O_A (assembly GCF_020738625.1). Taxonomy (NCBI): domain Bacteria; kingdom Bacillati; phylum Cyanobacteriota; class Cyanophyceae; order Oscillatoriales; family Microcoleaceae; genus Microcoleus; species Microcoleus sp. PH2017_09_SFU_O_A. The sequence goes on along the minus strand of NZ_JAEQCF010000074.1, from coordinate 13,171 downwards.
CATAGTCCAACGTTTACAGACTGAATTCGCCCCTGAATTAGCGACGCTGCGGGGTAGAGTTGACGCATTAGAAGCTCGTAGTGGTGAATTGGAACAAAATCGAAATCCCCCCCTTTCAGAACCCAATTCTGTACCTTTACCAGCGCCTTCTCCCCAAACAGCCCCTCAGCGAGTGAGACTTAACCTTGACAGTCGCACTTCTGGGAATCTTATAGGACAAGATACATTAAGAACTAGAAATTTTGGCGGCATTAATCAGCCAGTAACTCCACTACCATCACCTACAACCACAGCCTTGCCCGCCCAAACCCAACAATTCGATCGCGAAGGATACAACCGCATTTATGACAACTCCTATCAGCGGGCTAGCAACAACCCGCTTTCCACATTTGGCATCGATGTCGATACAGCATCCTACAGCAATGTCCGACGCTTTATCAACAGCGGCGTGATGCCGCCCAAAGATGCAGTGCGCCTCGAAGAACTAATTAATTACTTTACCTACGACTATCCGCAGCCAAAGGGCGATCAACCTTTTTCAATTAATACAGAAGTCGCCAATGCTCCCTGGAATCCCCAACACAAATTAGTCCACATTGGCTTGCAAGGAAAAAGCATTTCCACCAAAAATTTACCGCCGAACAATCTCGTATTTCTGATCGATGTTTCCGGTTCCATGAATTCGCCCGACAAATTGCCGTTAGTCAAAGCATCTTTGAAATATCTCGTCAGCGAATTGCGAGCCAAAGATAGCGTCACTATTGTAGTCTATGCCGGAGCCGCCGGGTTAGTCTTGCCTCCAACACCGGGCAACCAAAAAGAAAAGATATTAGATAGCATTGACAAGCTAGAAGCAGGTGGTTCTACCGCAGGCGGAGCAGGCATTCAACTAGCCTACAAAGTTGCTAAAGACAACTTTATTAAACAAGGAAACAACCGCGTTATTCTGGCAACGGACGGCGATTTTAATGTTGGCGTTTCCAGCGATGGCGAACTCGTGCGGATGATTGAAGAAAAACGAGAACAAGGAGTCTTTCTGAGCGTCTTGGGATTTGGTACTGGCAATTTGCAAGATGCAAAAATGGAACAGCTAGCCGATAAAGGTAATGGCAATTATGCTTATATCGACAGTTTGTTGGAAGCCAAAAAAGTGCTAGTCACTCAAATGGGAGGCACGCTATTTACCATCGCCAAAGATGTGAAAATTCAAGTAGAGTTCAATCCAGCTAAAGTTCAAGCTTACCGTTTAGTTGGTTACGAAAATAGAGTTTTGCAAAATCAAGACTTTAACGATGACAAAAAAGATGCAGGTGAATTAGGTGCGGGACATTCGGTAACAGCAATTTACGAAATTATTCCGGTTGGTGTCGCCAGCGATGTCAAATTGCCGGAGGTCGATCCATTAAAATATCAACCGAATCCAGCCACTGCTTCTACCTCTCAAACTGATGAATTGATGCAGGTAAAGTTGCGTTACAAAAACCCCAATGAGACAGTGAGTCAGTTAATTACGCAGTCAGTAATCGACAAACCTGTGAAACTAGAAAATGCCTCTGCTAACTTCAGATTTGCTGCTGCTGTAGCTGCTTTCGGGATGGTTTTGAGAGATTCTGAGTACAAGGGAGCAGCTAATTTCGATCAAGTATTGAGACTGGCAAGTCAGGCGAAAGGTGAAGACAAGGAAGGCTATCGGGCAGAGTTCATTCGTTTAGTTGAAAACTGCAAAACGCTAGTAGCAAAGATAGGAGTAAAGTAGTTTTGTAGGGTGTGAGTTACCTTGCTTTTACCCATCTATTTGTTACAAGCCTCGGGTGCATCTCACTTTATGCAAATATATTCGTAGGGGCGAAGCATTTCGGCAATAAATCTCTGGTTATGACTAACAAATTGTTTGCCGAAATGCTTCGCCCTTGCACTCATAGAGATGAACTCCCAGGATATGCCTTCAATTTTCCTGCTAGAATAGTGATTGTCCATCATGCAACAAATAGAAACGGCCAGATTGTATCTGAGACAATTTACGCCAGACGACTTAGACGATCTGTACCGCATCTACAGCGATGCGGAAACAATGAAATACTTGACAGGAGTTAGAACTAGAGAAGCAACAGAAAGCGCCATTCATGCTATGCTCAAACGTTGGGAAGAACACAACTTCGGAATGTGGGCTGTAGTACATAAAATAGATTGTAAAATGATTGGTCGCTGCGGGCTGGCTTTTCTGGACAAGACACCGGAAGTTGAGCTTGGCTATGCGTTTGATAAAGTTTATTGGAATCAAGGATTGGCGACAGAAGCATCTTTTGCTAGTCTAAACTATGGATTTAACATATTAAAGTTGGAGAGAATAGTTGCGATCGCCCGCCCGGAAAATATCGCCTCCCAGCGGGTGATACAGAAAGTTGGCATGAAATATGAAAAAAATGCTCGTTATTACGAAATTGATGTATTGTATTATTCTATTTTTCGAGAAACTTACAAGTCCGCAGTATCTTCGTAGGAAGAATCTGATTTTTGTAAAAAGCATTTTTCTTTGAGTGCTGTCCTGCTCGCGTATTGTACAATACGCGATCGGGGACAGCACTATAAATACCAAACTGAGATGTTCCCTAAATTACTCGCATCACAATCACAAATTAGCATTATTGTCTGCGGACAACTACGAAGTCCGTTGCAATTGCTTGTTAACCTTAATAATCTTCTTGTCAAAATACTCTTTTCTGTGTCCCAATCTTTTAGCCACTTCCAACCCCTTCTGATAAGCTTCCAAAGCTTTCTTATAATCCTTCATTTCCTGATAAACTTGACCGAGATTGTCGTAAGCACTCATCAATCCGTACCAATTGTAAGCCCGTTCTTCCAACAACAACTGCATTTGATAGATTCGCACAGTCGGCTCTAGCTGTTTTTGCGATCGATAAAGCAGTGCTAATTTATCCAAAGCTTCGCTAGCTTGGGCGTACTGTTGAATGGGAACGGCTAAATTGTAGGCTTCCTGATAGTATTGAGCTGCTAAGTTGATTTGACCTATAGTTTGGTAATCGGTGCCGATCGCAATTTTGAGCGGTGGTATCGCAGCCGGGTTTTGCAGGTTGACATACACAGATGCTAGTTTTTCCCGGGCTGCGATCGCCTTTAGGGGCTGTTTCGACTGTTGGTAAACGTAGGCTAACTGTCTCAGAGTATCCACCTCAGTCGGAGGAGTTACAGGCTGTGGTGGCGCGCCATTTCCCGCCGTTACAGCAGAATTTGGTACAGCAGCATTAGCAGCAAATACAGCGCGGTTTTCCTGAATTAAAGTTGCCAATTCCTCATACACGGGAGCCGCTTTATCGTAACTCAGCCAATTGATGTGAACAAGTGCGATCGCCTTTAAAGTCTGACCCTGAGCCAATATATCTTGATTTTGGCGCGCATTTTCGAGGATTTGTTGGTAAACTTCTACGATCGGGCCTTTAGCGCGCACCTGCCCAAAAGCCGCAGCTAAAGCCGGGAGCAACTCAGTATTTACCGGCACTTGCGATTTAACTTGTTTGTGAATTGCTTGCAGCCGTTTAGTAATAAGCTGAAGTTCCAGGTTTTTATTGCTACTCCAAGCCACACTTCCCACCCGACTCAAAGCAGCAATTTCCGCCGCCGGGCCAAGATATCGGCGCAGTCGCAATTCTCGAAACCAAATATCAAAAGCACCAGCCCCATCTCCAGCTTGCAGTTTAGCCGCTGCTTCTAAGCTTAGCTTTTCCAAAGCTGCACTCAGATCCTCCCGCTGAGTGCTACTCAAAGATTCAGTAGCGGGTTTTAGGGGATCGGGTGTGGTAAGTTCTAGAGGATTAGGAGAAAATTGATCGAGGGGTGGTGGATTAGTTTGGGCGCTAGCAATTGAACCAGCACACAGCCACAACCAAAGCAAGCACCCAATTGGCAAAGAATTTCTCATTCTTAAAATTTGGTTGCCACCATTCGGCAGCCCTGCACGAAACATCAAGTTTTGCATACTTACAAAACGGTATAAATTATGTCACAAAGATGGCACACAAGCCAACTGTTCAACAATAGCAACAAAATAAAACTTACCGCACTGAGCAATTATTGGAATTTACAGGCTTTGGGCGATCCTCTTCGTTGGCGTAGCCCCCGTAGGGGCGGGCTTCGCCAACGCATTTTGCGCCTATTCAGTTTAGCTCTAATTTTCCTAACTGTATGCACAGCTTGCGCGGCCCCTCCCGCCGTTGCTAGAGATCGCTCTTTTCCTGAAATATCCCTAGGCTTTTTGGGCGAGTACCAATTGCCAAAAATCAACTTTGAAGGATCGCCAGTCGGCGGTTTATCAGGCATCACCTACGACGCCAAAGGTATTAGTGGTGTTACTTCCAAGGCTTATCGTTTTTACGCCCTTTCCGACGACAAAAGCGAAAACGGAGAAGCCAGATTTTACAGTCTCCGACTCGATCTTAAATCCAGCGATCCAGCCAATATTAGCCTCGAAAAAGTTTCTGTTGAAGGCGTTACATCCCTCAAAAAAGCAGACGGTGAAACCTTCCTTTGGGGTTCCATCAATCCCGAAGGTATCGCCCTGTCTCCACGGAATTCAGTATTTGTCGCCAGCGAAGCCAGCCCTCCTTTTGTCGGAGAATTTGACCTCACTACCGGGAAATTGCGAGGAAATTTGCCAATTCCCAAGCGTTACATCCCCGATACCAACGATGAACAACAACAGCAAGGAGTCCAGAAAAGTTTAGGTTTTGAATCCTTGAGTATCGACCCAGAAACCTTTAGTCCGGGCGGTTTAGATCCGTTTAGGTTGTTTGCAGCGACAGCAGCGCCGTTAATTCAAGATTTAGACCCAGAACAGGCAAGCAAACTCCGTCTTTTACATTATATCATCGTCGATAAAACTCCGCAATTAGTCTCGGAAAATCTTTACCAGCTAGACGAAGTTCCGATGACTGTTTTGAACGGATTAACAGAATTGGTAACGATTGGTGGAGGTCAATTTTTGAGTTTAGAGCGTTCCTTTGGGATATCGGGATACGGTGCTAAAATTTATCAAGTAGCTGTTGGGGCGGCGACAGATACTTCTAGAATAGAAAGTTTTAAGGGGCCACTGGGAATGGTTGAACCTGTGAGGAAAAAGTTACTATTAGACTTGAATGAACTCGGAATTCCGCTGTACAATTTAGAGGGAATGACTCTCGGCCCGCGTTTGCCAGATGGTAGCCAAAGTGTGGTTTTGGTGAGCGATGATAATTTTGAGGAAGCTCAGAAAACTCAGTTTATTTTGTTGAGTTTAAAAGGTAAAATTTAGGATGATGATGGGGAGCATCTCAGTTTTGCATTTAATAGTGCGAGCGTCCCCGCTCGCGAGTCCTGCAATACTCGCGAGCGGGGACGCTCGCACTACAATAAAAAATATTTTTTGCAACAATGAGATGCTCCCTGATGATGTTTGGTATCAGCAACCTATTGGCTCGGAGTCATTGGTTTGCTAGCAAGTTTTTTGGTGAGCATTTTAGTCCTAGTTTATGGATGCGGACTAAAGTCCTCACTACAAACCTTTTGCGTATTCATGAAATTAGTCAAAAAATGGGTTTTTCAACTTATTCTATATGCCTGCACGCCACAGTTTAAAATTACCAGATATCGAACTTTCTTATCTAGAATGGAACTCACAAACAGGGACAGAAAAAGTTCCGCGTTTGCTGCTGTTGCACGGTTTAGCAGATAGTGCGGTGGTTTGGACTGGCTTGGGCAATTACTTGTCGAACCACTATCATGTTGTAGCGCCGGATATGCGCGGCCACGGAGAGAGCGGCAAACCGGAAACGGGTTATACTTTTGCAAGGGCGATCGCAGATTTGGAAGCTTTGATGGCACACCTCAACTGGCAAAATGCCCACATTGTCGGACATTCTTGGACGGGAAAACTAACATTAATTTGGGCGCGGCAAAATGGCGATCGCATTTCGAGTATGATTTTAGTAGACCCAATCTTCATCAGCAAACTGCCCGCTGTGATGAAACTCAGTCTACCAATAGTTTACCGCAAATTAGACTGTCTCAAATGTATGGGCCCGTTTGCAACTTTAGCCCAAGCCGAAGCAGCCGCCAAACAATCGGGAGAATACGCAGGTTGGAGTGAAGTGCAACAAATGATCTTCCAAAACCAAATCGAACAAAAATTAGATGGAAGTTGGGGAAGTAAATTTGTGATTCCCGCCAGAAATCAGATATTTACCGAAGTGATGGAAGTTGCCGGTTTAACGGAAAATATTGATATTCCTACTTTGTTTGTACAGCCGGAAACAGGCGTAAATCGCATGGATTGGCAAATGCAGCCCTACAAAACATACTTGCAAAATCTGACAATTGTCAAAGTACCGGGGAATCACTGGTGTTTTTTGACTCAACCGGATAGTTTCAATCAAACCGTGGCAGATTTTTTAGAGGGCGCAACACTGTGAATTTAGAAATTATTGCACATCGGGGATTTTCGGCGATCGCCCCTGAGAACACTTTAGCAGCATTTTCCAGGGCGATCGCCCGCAAAGCCGATTCGATCGAGTTTGACATCCAGCTATCGGCTGACGGTGTGCCCGTCGTTTTCCACGACGCCACGCTGGATAGAATCACCGGAGTTTCTGGTAAAGTCAGGGAAACAAACCTGTCAGACTTGCAGAAACTCAATGCTGGTAAATGGTTCAGCGATGAATTTTCACGGGAAAAAATCCCCACCTTCAAAGAAGCCTTAGCTATCCTCAAGAATGTTGACAAATTTCTCTATTTTGATGTCAAGCCTCACTGCGAATGGTCGGATACAGAAGTTGCGGAGTTTGTCAATACTTTGCACCGTGCAGGAATTCAAGAAAAATGCGTTATTACCTCGTTTAGCGACAAATTTCTCGGACAAGTGCGGCGGCTAGATGGCGATTTGGCGATCGGACACATCGTTGCTAATTTAGAAGCATATAAAACTCAATTGTCTCAAGCTGTCGCCCATCGTGATAACTTGATTACCAGCCTGTATCGTGTTTTATTGGAAAACCCCGCACTAATTCCAGAAACCCGCAATCAAGGAGTTGACATTGTAGCGTGGACAGTGGACGATCGCGCACATATGCAAAAGTTAATTGATTTGGGTGTAACTCGGATTGTCACTAATTGTTTGATATAATTTGTATCACTTGATATCTTGCACCACGATCGAGAACGGGCAAGATGCCCGTTCCACAAAACTCATTGCCTGTTCCACAAAACTCAATTAATAGATGAATTATTTTCGCCAAAGCATCCACGAAATGTCCGGTTACGTACCGGGAGAACAGCCACCGCTAGGCACAAAAATTATTAAACTAAATTCTAATGAAAATCCCTATCCGCCTTCTCCCAAAGCCTTAAAAGTGCTTCAGGAAATAGACCCAGAAATGCTGCGGCGCTATCCAGATCCAACTGGTAAAACTTTCCGCATCGCCGCTAGTAAAGCCTTGGGGGTTCCTGACGATTGGATTTTGGTAGGTAACGGCAGCGATGATTTATTAAACTTGATAGTTCGTGCTGTGGGCGAAGCTGGCAAACCCGTTGTTTGTCCCTCACCTACCTATGTATTGTACCGCACGCTGGCAGAAATTCAGGATGCAGAATTTGTCGAAGTTCCCTATCCCGATGACTACAAGTTACCCGTCGATTTGCTAATAGCAGCTAAAGGTTCTGTGACATTTGTAGCTTCGCCAAATAGTCCCTCGGGAACAGCGATATCTGTGGCAGATTTGGAGAAACTTGCTCAAGAATTATCTGGCATTCTGGTCATCGATGAAGCTTATGTAGATTTTGCCGAAAACAATGCTTTGGAGTTGACAAAAAACTACAGTAATGTTATAGTTTTGAGAACGCTTTCCAAAGGTTATTCGCTAGCAGGATTGAGATTGGGTTTTGCGATCGCAAATCCGGCACTGTTGGCTGAATTAAATAAAATCAAAGACAGCTACAATGTGGATGCTATAGCCTATGCGGTGGCGGCGGGGGCGATCGCAGATTCAGACCACAAAACAGCCAACGCCGACAAAATCAAGGCTTCCAGAGCAAAACTAGCCGTTAGTTTCCAGGACTTAGGCTTTGAAGTTTGGCGATCGCAAACCAACTTTTTGTTAGTCAGGCCGCCCAACGGCGATGCAGAAAGGATTTATCAAACACTCAAAGAACGGGGAATATTGATTCGATACTTCAATCAGCCGCGATTGGACGATAAATTGCGAATTAGTATAGGTACAGAAGAACAGAATCAAATATTACTTAAAACCTTGAAAGAAATCCTCTAGATAACCAGGTTTGTAATGAGGACTTCAGTCCGCATCAGGTTCGTAGTGAGGACTTCAGTCCGCATCTATCGGAGGACTCGCATTCCTCACTACCAACCGTTTGATTATGGATAATTATTAGGATTGTCGATCGCCAATCCGGCAGACTGAGCAATATTCAGCAGTCTGTTGTCAGCCGAAACAAAAACCAGTTGAGTTTCCGACACCGAAATGAGAGTAGATTGAAACCGCAAAGCTGATGCTAACTGCACAGAATCATAAGCCCGCAGCGGATGCTGAATCACCAATTCGGTGGCTGTTTCTATCAAAGTTGGATTTATATCTATGACTCGGTATTCATTTTCAAAATCCTCCCTAACTTTTTGCACAATTAAATCAAAGCGCTCCGCAGACAAACTTCCATCCCGCAGACGGCGTGCAAAGGCGCTGTGTACCTCCACCCAAGTAATCTGGCTAATAACTAAATCGCTGTTGGTAGCAGGATCAGTAATCGATAAAATCCAGTCACTGCCTATTTCAGGCACATATCGTTTGACTAAAGCGCTAGTATCGAGAAAATAAGCATTTACCACGGGCCACGATCCTCGATAATGATTTCTGACAGAGGCTTACCTGGTAGCGGTTCCATTTTTTTCATCAATTCGCGCCACTGCTGCTCGCGTTTGATTAATTCGCCTCGATCGAGCTTATTCTGTTTTTTGGGAAAACGCACCAATCCTCGTACATCCATCAACTTAATCGCCTTTTCGCGATCGTCCTTCAATTCTTCCAGCGAAACATCAGCTACAATGTTAATTTGTACAGTTGCCCCATCTTGGAAAGACACGGAACTCAAGGGTCGAAAAACTCCGTTTTCGTAGACAGCAGTAATAGTTTCTGGCATAATTAGCCTCTTAATTAAATGCTTAGACTTATTGTACTTCTTTTATAGCTTGAAGTAGGGTGCGTCAGCTACGATTATTTTTGCTACAAACCCACAATCTCAAAACTGACACACCCGATCGCCAATGGTGCGTCAGAATCATACTTTCGGTGGTGATTTATCATCTCAAAACTGACGCACCCTACCACTAAAATCATCTTATACCAGTTTTTTATGAGGCTGCATAGAATTCCGATCCCCCCTAGCCCCCCTGGTTGTAGGGTGGGACAGGAAGCGCTCAAAGTCCCCCTTCTTAAGGGGGATTTAGGGGGATCGAGATATATGCAACTTCACATTAAATTGGTATTACTTCGTGGCCACCACAGCCAAATTCCAAGCCAACCGCTTCATCAAAGGCAACTTCTTCAAAAACCCATCCAACCCTTCCAAACGAGAATATTCCGGCTTCAATCTCTCTTGTTCGATAATAATCTTCTTCCAATAACGCTCATCATTCGGATGCACTTTTTCGATTAAATAAAAGCGCAAAAAGATCCACAACGATGTCAACCAAAACGTATCGTAAGCCGTCTCCGAAAACAAAGACTTGACAAGTTTGACAATATTAATGTCCAAAGGAGTTTCATCCTCAGTCCGCACCTCGGTCGCCATTCTGCGGTAAACATTAATCACCGGATTGTGCTTCATCGGGTCCCAAAAACAAGCTTTGCCGCCCGGTTTCAGGACGCGGTACATTTCGCGAATCGCTTTTTCTGGTTCCGGCAAATGGTGCAACAAATTGGAAGCGTAAACAATATCAAAACTGTTGTCTGGGAAATCCAGCGCCATGGCATTCACCGTACAACCTTCGATTGTTACGCCATTTATCTCTGCCAATTTCATGGCCACTTCCACCATGCCCTCAGAATAATCAGCCGCCACACAATGTGCACCTTTCTTCGCAAAATAAATGCTATTTTCTCCGGCGCCACAGCCTAAATCCAAGAGGCGTTTACCCGTGACATCGCCCATGTGCTGGACGATGAATCTATTTTCTGGGGCGGTGCAAGCTTCAAAGTAATCGTTGACACGGATGCCGTCAACATCGATTGTGGATGCCCAAGCATCGTGGAATTGTCGCTCTTTTTTTAAAGTTTCGTCTTGCATTTTTTTAATGTTTGTTGTTGGTAAAAAAAATGAAACCGCAGATGAACGCCGATTAACGCAGATTTATTGAGATTTATCTGCTTCGATGGGCGTTCGCCTGCGGTGTATTTTAGCAAGGATGGCTGAGAATCAATTTATCAGCGCTGTGCTTCGGCGACAACTTGATTTGCGATCGCAGTTGGCTGTTCGGAGGATTTTTCAGGATTAGGCTGCAATGACACGTACAGCCGATTTAAGGCGCTGATGTATGCTTCGGCGGAGGCGACGATGATGTCAGTATTGGCTGAGTGTCCAGAAAATACTTTCCCTTCGTGGCGCAAGCGAATTGTTACTTCGCCGATCGCATCTATGCCCGCTGTTACCGATTGTACAGAAAACTCGATCAACTCGTTTGGTACGTTTACCACGCGGTTAATCGCCCTGTAAATCGCATCTACAGGGCCGGTGCCGATCGCAGCATCGGTCAATTCTTCGCCCGCCGGATTCCGCACAGTAACCGTGGCTGTCGGCCGCGATTTGTCCCCGCAGGAAACCTGTACCAATTCTAACCGGAAAAGTTCCGGTGCTTGGTGGACTTCGTTATTGGCGATCGCCTCCAAATCCCAATCGGTAATCTCTTTTTTCTTGTCGGCTAAATCTTTAAACTTGACAAAAGCCTTATTTAGCTCATCATCTGCCATTTCAAAACCCAACTCTTTCAACCGAGTTTGAAATGCGTGGCGGCCGGATAATTTGCCCAAGATAATTTGATTTTCCGTTAAGCCGATCGACTCAGCGTCCATAATCTCGTATGTCAGCTTATTTTTCAGCACCCCGTCTTGGTGAATTCCCGACTCGTGGGCGAAAGCATTTGCTCCCACAATCGCCTTATTTGGCTGCACCAACATCCCAGTCAAATTGGAAACCAAGCGGGAAGTTTTGTAAATTTGGCGCGAGTCAATATTTGTCAGGGGTTCGTCAGAATCCGCAGGTCTTCCCAAGAACGGATTAAAATATTGGCGCCGCACGTAAAGCGCCATTACCAACTCTTCCAGCGCCGCATTTCCCGCCCGTTCCCCAATCCCGTTAATCGTGCATTCCAACTGTCTGGCGCCATTTTTTACAGCTTCCAAAAAGTTAGCAACCGCCAATCCTAAGTCATTGTGACCGTGAACCGAGATGATTGCCCGATCGATATTCGGCACATTTTCCTTAATTCCCCGAATCAAATCCCCATACTCGCTGGGAGTTGTGTAGCCCACAGTATCGGGAATATTCACAGTAGTCGCCCCGGCCTCGATCGCCCTTTCTAGAACCTGATACAAAAATTCGCGATCGGAACGACAAGCATCCTCCGGCGAAAACTCCACATCATCCACAAAAGACTTAGCATAATCCACCATTTCCGGCACAATTTCCAGAACCTCAGCCCGCGTCTTTTTCAGCTTATATTCCAAGTGAATATCAGACGTAGCCAGAAACGTATGAATTCGCGAATTTACCGCTGGTTTAATCGCCTCGGCTGCTGTTTTAATATCCGGCTTGCGCGCCCTTGCCAAACCGCAAATTGTCGGCCCATCTTCCGTCCCAACAGTCCGAGCTATTTTTTGGACAGCCTCAAAATCTCCCGTGCTAGTGAAAGGGAAACCTGCTTCAATCACATCCACGCCCAATCGCGCTAACTGACGGGCAATAGTTAGCTTTTCGTCCCCATTCAAAGATGCCCCCGGAGATTGTTCTCCGTCCCGCAAAGTCGTATCAAAAATAATAATCCGGTCTTGACTTGGTTGAGTTTTCATAGCTCTAAAAAAGTGTTGTCCTGATTTTTACTTGTCCCCTATTCTGGGCAATTAGTGCCAGTCACCAGTCTGGTGTTTCGCGCCCATAACGAATAATTAATAATCAATAACCCATAACGCCTGACTAATGACTGATGACCAATAACTAATGATTAATGAAATCGGACTGGTTCGGGTGTCAACTGTCAACTGTCAACTGTCAACTGTCAACTGACTAATAATCCATTTTCTCAATATGTTCCCGAATTTCATTTAGGTCTATATACCTATCAGTAGCATTTCGCAATTCTCTAGCAATCATTCCTTCGGTAGATACCACAGTAATGTGAGTATTTTTCGATCGCAATAGCTCGATCGCCCTCTCAAAATCCCCATCCCCGCTAAATAGCACAACTTGGTCGTACTGATCCACCGTATTAAACATATCAACCACAATTTCTATGTCTAAATTAGCCTTTTGAGAATATCGGCCCGAAGCATCATCGTAATATTCCTTAAGAATCTTAGTGCGAACCGTGTAACCCAGACTGATCAAAGCATCTCGAAATCCCCTTTGATCTTGGGGGTCTTTCAAACCCGTATACCAGAAAGCATTGATCAAGATGACATTTGGCTGCGAAGTTTTGAAATATTCGAGCACCCTGCGTGGATCAAAAAACCAGCCGTTCTTTTGTTGAGCGTAGAACATATTGTTCCCGTCCACAAAAATAGAAAGGCGGTTCATTAAGTTTGTCATAGAACTTAGACCTAATAATTGTAGAAAGAAGTTAATCTAAATATCACATTTTAGCAATATGGAGCTAACTGAGGCAATAGATTAAACTTCAGAAAACTCCATCCCCCCAGTATTTCATATTTTTGCCTCTACCGCCAGAGGGCTCTTTTAGGGGTGCTTGGATTCGATCGACCAACCTTCAAAAACCCGACTCTCAGTAACTCGGTAGAGGCTGTGGTTTGAACCTCCCCAGGGCTAAAGCGACGGGGATTCGGGCCCACCCAAAAGGGCGACAGTGGGACATTCAAATATCCCTCTAGACCCTCAAGCTTGTGGC
>NZ_JAEQCF010000073.1:0-25806 GCF_020738625.1 Microcoleus sp. PH2017_09_SFU_O_A | reverse complement strand
CGGACTAGACATGAAACTGTAAGACCAAAACTGACATTGTTGGTAGAGGCACGATTCAGCCCAAGAATCCTCGTACCTTGATAGTCGAGGAGTGTCAATTAGATCTGTAGCGGAGAATTTAGGCGATAAATTTATTTGTCGGAAGAAGAAAAAACGACAAACCAGCAAGGACAAAGTACAATCAAAAATCTAAAATCTAAACTGTAAATCAAAACATGGAATTTCTAGTCACCGATACACTCCCCTCTGCTTGGACGGGAGATGCCCTCGCAATTGGTCTATTTGAGGACGCTCTCTCGATCGCCGGCGACTTGGCGCAATTAGATGAAAAGCTTGCAGGCACGTTGAAAGAGCTGCTAATGGAAGTAGATTTTAAGGGCAAAGCGGGCCAGAGTGCGATCGCCCGTGTCGGCGGCAATAGTCCGATTCGCAAAATTGCGATCGTCGGTTTGGGGAAAGCCGCAGACTTAAAATTAGAAACCGTGCGGCAAGCTGCGGGCGCGTGCGCCAAGTTAGCCAAAAAGGAGAAATGCAAAACCCTCGGAATTAGCCTTCCGGTGTGGCAAAGTGCGCCGGATGTTACAGCAAGTGCGATCGCCGAAGGTGTGGAACTCTCGCTGAATCAAGACAACCGTTTCAAATCGGAACCCGACGAAAAAAGCCCGCAAGTAGAACAAATTCATTTACTCGGTTTCGCCGGTACCGAAAGTGCGATCGTCCGCGCCCGCCAAATCACAGCCGGAGTTATTTTAGCACGGGAATTAGTCGCAGCACCTGCCAATTATGTCACCCCGATTACCATGGCCGAAACCGCTCAAAGTCTAGCAGCAGAATGCGGTTTAGAATTAGAAATATTAGAGCAAGAAGATTGCGAAAAACTAGGCATGGGAGCCTTTCTCGGCGTTGCCAAAGCATCCGACTTGCCGCCGAAATTCATCCACCTGACTTACAAACCCGCAGGCACACCCCGCCGCAAAATTGCGATCGTCGGCAAAGGATTAACCTTTGATTCCGGCGGTTTGAACATCAAAGGTGTCGGCAGCGGTATTGAAATGATGAAAATAGATATGGGCGGTGCCGCTGCTACCTTGGGAGCCGCAAAGGCGATCGGACACATCAAACCAGATGTCGAAGTTCACTTTATCAGTGCCGTCACCGAAAACATGATCAGCGGCCACGCCATGCGCCCTGGAGACATCCTTACAGCTTCCAACGGCAAAACAATTGAAGTCAACAATACCGACGCCGAAGGTCGTTTAACCCTCGCTGATGCTTTGGTATTTGCTGATAAGTTGGGAGTTGACGTAATTGTCGATTTAGCCACTCTCACTGGCGCCTGCGTCATTGCTTTGGGCGAAGATATCGCCGGTTTGTGGAGTCCTCAAGATAGTGTCGCAGCCGAAATAGTCGCGGCTTCTGAATTGGCAGGTGAAAAGTTTTGGCGAATGCCGATGGAAGAGAAGTATTTTGATGGCTTGAAGGCTTTGCACGCTGACATGAAAAATACAGGGCCTCGTTACGGCGGTTCGATTACGGCGGCGCTATTTTTGAAGCAGTTTGTTAAGGACACTCCTTGGGCACATTTAGATATTGCTGGCCCAGTTTGGAGCGACAAGGAAAACGGCTATAACGGCGCTGGAGCAACTGGCTTTGGAGTTCGGACTCTGGTGCATTTGGTGCTGGGTGGTGCTTAATTAACTGTGGATTGGCTAGCGCAAAAATAGAGATTTTTGCTGCTGGCAATCTGGGTCATAGCAATCCTAAATCATTTGTGAATTTGTAACTCCCTCCCCGCAATTTCGGGGAGGAAGTCAGGGCCGTTTGGTTGTCGTCTTAGGTACGTAGTTGCGCTTCAGCGCTCTTCATAATCTCAGCAAAAAGCGCTATTATTTATTATCATCTTAGGTACGTAGTTGCGCTTCAGCGCTCTTCATAATCTCAGCAAAAAGCGCTATTATTTATTATCATCCTAGGTACGTAGTTGCGCTTCAGCGCTCTTAACAATCCCAGCAAAAAGTGCTATTATTTATTATCATCCTAGGTACGTAGTTGCGCTTCAGCGCTCTTAACAATCCCAGCAAAAAGCGCTATTATTGATTATCATCCTAGGTACGTAGTTGCGCTTCAGCGCTCTTCATGATCTAAACAAAAAGCGCTAAGTTCGCAACTACGTATTTGCGTTCATCTCATTTAGGCAAGGGCGAAGCATTTCGGTACATAATTTATAGCCTTTCTCAAAAAGATGAGGTATAACTGACAGCTCATATAACTACTAAACTCACAGGGCTAAAGCCCAACAACATACCTTATCTTTCTGAAAACCGCTATATCGAAAATTATTCTAGAAGCACCAGGGATCGGAAACACTGCGCGCGATTATTTTTACTCCCAGAAACTTCAGTCAGCTTACAGGAACTACCAATTGCCTTTTTCCCCATTACCACCCTTTGATATCGTTTCCGGTTGCATCGGTATTGTTTAAACCGTCAACTGTCAACTATCACAGGGCAACTGTCAACTGTCAACTGTCAGCCGAAGCTATACAGTTTTGACATTCCATGCAAAAATAGCTGTTTCATAAAAAATGAAAAAAGTATATAATTATGTAAACATTTTTCAGCCACCGAAATCAAATAATTATATTTGATGGATTTGGATTGCTGCAAATAACTTTTTTCTTGAAATTTATGCAAGAATTATTAACATTTTTTTATGCAACACTGCCTGCATCTTCCGCACTTGGCTGCGACGGGCTGGCCCAGTTGCGACTGTACGCTGTTTTTGACTCGCTGACGGCACTCGCTTATTGCTCTCTGGCGCTATCTTTGGTTTATTTTACCCGCCAAAGTTCTCACAGCAAGATTGGAGGGCTATTTGCTGTCGGTTTTTTGGGCTGCGGCGCTGCTCAATTAACGCAAGTTTGGACGCTTTGGCATTCCATTGATTGGCTGTCGGTAGATCTCAAAGCTGCAAGTGGTGTGATTTCTTTGCTCTTAGCCGGATTTGCGATCGCCCTGATGCCGAAAGCATTTACCGAATCTGACTTAAATCTCACAGAAGATATTCCACAACAGCCGTTAAAACAGCTAGCAGAAAATCAGCAGCAAGATGATACACAGACAGCAGAATTGGCAAAACCACCGACAGACGATATTGTCGATCGCACTTTAACTCTCAGTTCGTTAAGCGAACTGTTACAAAAAGAAATTGCCGATCGCCACCGGATTGAGGAAAAGTTGCAATTGGCTCAATTTGCGCTCGACCGATCGGCAGATGCGGTATTCTGGATGGGAGCGGACGGTAAATTTTTGTACGTCAACGACGCCGCTTGCTGTTCATTGGGATATTCTGCCACAGAATTGCTCGATCTAACTGTGCACGACATCAATCCCGATTTTCCCGAAACTGCTTGGAATTTGCACTGGAAAGTCTTAAAAAGGTGCGGTTCCGTTAATATTGAAGTTCACCACAGCACTAAATACGGTCGCATTTTTCCAGTAGAAATTACGATCGACCATTGGCAATTTAACGGTAAAGAATATCAGTGCGCCTTTGCTCGCGACATTAGCGATCGCAAGCGGATTGAGGCAGCTTTGCGGGAAAGGGAACAAGAATTTAGATCGTTAGTTTCCAATATTCCCGGTGCAGTTTACCGTTGCAGTGCTGCGGGGCGATCGAGCTTAACTTTTATCAGCAGCGGCATAGAAGCTATTTCCGGCTATCCGGCAGATAACTTTATGCAAAAACCCGTGCAAGCTTTTTCTAGTATAGTTCATGGCGATGACGTGGGGCAGATCGATAAAATTGTCGATCGGGCGATTAAGACAAGACAACCTTACGCGATCGAATATCGCCTGATTCACAGCAACGGAAACGTGCGGTGGGTTGCAGAAAAAGGTCAAGCTATTTTCAACCCAGACGGTCAAATTTCATCCCTCAACGGCGCCATTTTTGACGTGACAGAGCGCAAAGCAGCGGAGGATGCTTTGCGACTCTCCGAGGCGATCGCCAACAACAGAGCCCAGCAGCTAGAAATAGCTCTCAAAGAACTCCGAGAAACTCAAGCTCACCTAATTCATACCGAAAAAATGTCAAGTCTCGGTCAAATGGTAGCAGGAGTCGCCCACGAAATCAACAATCCCGTGAGTTTTATCTACGGCAATATTTCCTACGCCAGCCAATATATGAGAGACTTATTGCAGCTTGTGGAACTGTACCAAACACACTATCCTCAACCACAAGTAGAAGTTCAAGAATATATTGAAAACATAGATTTAGAATTCCTGAAAGAAGACTTATTAAAAATATTCTCTTCGATGAAAATGGGAGCAGATCGCATTCGCGAAATAGTTCTGAGTTTGCGAAACTTCTCGCGTTTAGACGACTCGGTAAAGCAGCCTGCCAATCTTCATGAAGGCATAGACAACACACTGCTAATTTTGCACAACAAACTGCGAGCTAGATCCGAATATCCCGAAATTAAAGTCATCAAAGATTACGGGAAAGTACCCTTAATTGAATGTTATCCAGGTCAGCTAAATCAGGTATTTATGAATCTGCTTAGCAACAGTATTGACGCCTTGGAAGATGCTTGGAAGCAAAAAAAGCGTTCCTCTCCTAGGGCTTCGCTAACGGGTAGTGGCAACTGGAAACCAACTATTAGCATTCACACAGAAGCCCTTAACGAAAATATTATTTGCATCCGGATTGCCGATAATGCGATCGGCATGACAGAAGACGTGCGCCACCAATTATTTGATCCGTTTTTCACCACAAAACCGATGGGGAAAGGCACCGGTTTGGGCTTAGCCATCAGTTACCGAATTGTGGTGGAAAAACACGGCGGAACCTTGATCTGCCATTCGGTTTTGGGCGAAGGGACGGAATTTGCGATCGAGCTTCCATTATAAACTAGCTATAGATAATTTTACTTGCAAGTTGGCAACTCGATCGCCAACTCCGTCCCCTCTCCGGGTGTCGAAAAACACCACAACTTCCCCCGATGATTTTCCGTGACAATTTGATAGCTAGTTGCTAGCCCCATCCCCGTACCTTTACCCACCGGTTTAGTCGTAAAAAAGGGATTAAATATTTTTTCTTGAACTTCGGGAGTTATCCCGCAACCGTTATCATGAATCGAGATCGACACGCGATTGTCAGCAGCGAACGAAGTGGCGATCGCGATCCGACCAATATAATTTAATTTGGCGCTGGGTTCTAGGCTTTCTCGCCTTTGTTCGATCGCATCGATCGCATTCACCAGCAAATTCATAAATACCTGATTTAACAAACCGCCATAACATTCAACCAGAGGTACTTCACCATAATATTTGGCGACATGAATTTCTGGTTTTCCCGCCCTACCGTTCAAGCGATTTTGTAAAATCACTAAGGTACTTTCGAGATTCTCGTGAATATCTGTGCTTTTTAAATCCGCTTCGTCCAACCGCGAAAAAGTCCGCAGCGACTTAACAATATCGCTGATGCGCGCGGCTCCAGTTTTCATCGATTTCAACAGCTTATAAAAATCATTTTCTAGATACTCAAGCTCGATATCTTCGATAAAATCGGCAATCGCCTGGGGCGGAATCGGATAATGCTCTCGGTAAAGATGAATTAGTTGAATTAACTCGCTCGCACAATCGGTAGCAGGTTGAATATTGCCATAAATAAAACTGACTGGATTGTTAATTTCATGGGCAATTCCGGCAACTAATTGACCCAAACTAGACATTTTTTCCGCTTGAATTAACTGAGTTTGGGTATCCTGCAACTTTTTCAGGGTTGCTTCTAATTCTTCAGTTTGCAGCCGCAGTTGAATTTCTGATTGACGCACTGCTGCTTCCGCCTGCATCCGTTCCATTTCCGCAGCCGCACGGGTGGCAAATATTCTCAAGATAGCTGACTGCATTTCTAGATATTTCACCATCGGCTCAGTATCCATCACTACGAGCAATCCCCAACAATTTCCAGCGGCATCTACAATCGGTACACCCGCATAACTTTGGGCTTGGAGACTTGCTAAATTATCATCTTTGGGGAACCAGCAGTGCAAGAGATTGGGATACCGACATATCTCGGTACACCGCTCGACATTTTGACAGGGTGTCTCGGATAGATGGTAAGTAAAATTATCCCCAAATTCATCTCCCGCCCAAAATGCTAGAGTTGTGGCGATCGTTTTTTCAGAGTCACCAAATTCAGCAATCAAAGCATAGCGAACTTCTAGTGCCTTGGCGAGATATTGAACGCAGCTTTTGAAGAATGCTGCGCCGGTTTTTGCCGCCGTACCTTCGACTACTAAGCGGAGAGCTTGCTGTTGGCGTTTGCGATCGGTGATATCTCTGGCGACAAACACCACTTGCTCTTGAGACATGGGAGAAATCCTGGCATCAAACCAGACTGAGCGATCGCCAATTGGTAATGAGTATTCCAACTGCGTCACGCATTGATTGGCGATCGCTTCTTGAATCGACTCTAGGAAAAAATCTGCTGATTCTTTGGGTAAAACTTCGTGAAGAGTTTTACCTAAAATTTGAGCGGTAGGTTTGTACAACAAGGGAGCCGAGCTGGGAGATATTTTGAGATAGCGTCCCTCTGCATCGAGCACCATAATCACATCCTGCATGGCGTTAAATAGTGCCATTAATTCTGCTTGAGAGGCAGCTAACTCTAATTCTGCGGTTTTGCGATCGCTGATATCGCAATGAGTGCCGATAAACCGCATCGGTTCAGATTCTTCGTCCCATTCCACCACCTGACCCCGGTCTAAAATCCACTTGTAAGAACCGTCTTTGCAGCGCAGGCGGTGTTCGTTGCGACAGGTAGAAGTTTCGCCGCGAAAATGTTTGGCAAAATCTATATAGCATTGAGCTTTATCCTCTGGATGTACCCGACCGTCCCACTCTGCTAAATCATTCACAATTTCGTGTTCTGCATAGCCCAGCATCGCTTTCCACTGCCTGGAAAAGATGACTTCATTGGTTTTGAGGTTCCAATCCCAAGTGCCATCTCCCGCTCCTTCTATAGCCAACTGCCAGCGGCTGTTACTTTCTTCTAAAGCGATTTGTGCTTGTTTTTGAGGGTGGATGTAACGCGCTATTCCCAAACAGGCAACGAATTCTCCAGCGTCATTTACGATCGCGGATACATTGGCAGAGTGCCAGTAATAGTTGCCATCTCGATGCAAAACTCGGTACTCAGATCCCCGCAGTTTCTCACCTTGCAAAGAGCGATCGAGAGTATTTTTACAAATTGGTAAATCTTCTGGATAAACCCAATTAGCAAAACTCTCATGTAACATTTCTGCTGCTTCATATCCCATGATTTCTTTTAATTGGGGACTGACATAGCTGAAGGTGCTATCGGGATTGACGATATAAACCATATCGTTGAGATTTTCCACGATCGTGCGGAATCTGTTTTCACTGGTTTTGATGGCAATTTCTGCGGCTTTGCTCTCGGTATTGTCCCGAACATAGCCATGCCAAATAGTGCTGCCATCGGGTTGTCGCTGCGGTGTAGAATCGCCGCGCAACCACCGCAACCGCCCGTCGGGAAAACACAGCCGGTATTCGCAACACCAAGGTGTCTGATGTTGGGCAGAATCGAGAATCGATTGATAAACGCGATCGAAATCTTCAGGATGGAGGTGATTGAAAATACAAGTCGCATCTTGTTGCACTTGTTCTCGGGTAACGCCGTAAATCTCTTCCAGTCTGCCGCTGGCATAGGGAAAATGGAAACCACCATCAATATCCATGCGAAACTGATAAATAACGCCCGGGATGTGGCGGGCAATTTGCTCTAAAATACCAGTATCTGTGGGACTGATGGGACTCTCCGGTGCGATACCTGCTTCCCGAAGTTGAGCTTGGGTTTGGGCGAGTTGGCGGGTAAGTTCTTCGACTTGTGTTTCGGCTTGTTTGCGCCCTGTAACATCTCGCATGACTAACAAGTAGCGGTGAGGCCAAAAGTTGAGCGTTATTGCATATTCGACGGTGCGAATCTCTGCATCAGCCCGCACTAACTCAAATTCACCCTGCACTTTTTCCGGTTTCTGGC
This sequence comes from Microcoleus sp. PH2017_09_SFU_O_A, assembly GCF_020738625.1. Taxonomy (NCBI): domain Bacteria; kingdom Bacillati; phylum Cyanobacteriota; class Cyanophyceae; order Oscillatoriales; family Microcoleaceae; genus Microcoleus; species Microcoleus sp. PH2017_09_SFU_O_A. The sequence goes on along the minus strand of NZ_JAEQCF010000073.1, from coordinate 17,742 downwards.
ATTCTTGCCACACCTGTTGAAAATTCCAGCTTGGTTTTGCAAACTCCCAGATCCAGCGCCCGAGGAGTTGTTCTCTTTTTAGTCCAAGCAATTCGCAGGCGGCGGGGTTGACATTGAGGTATCGCCCTTTGTCATCGGCGATCGCGATCGCATCTAGAGCAGTTTCCCAAATAGTCCGCAATTTCCTCTCTCTGAAACAAATCAAAGTGCGATCGTCTGCTGCTGATGGGGGATTGATTTCTCGATCGCCGTCTAAAAATTCAGACATAAATTATTGAATCAGGTGTAAAATAATACATAGTATTTGCGTAATATCGCCAACCAACTTACGAGTTACTCTATTTCTACTAATTCTCAAAACTCACAGAACAATAAGGTTCCTCGTACCGGAACACCCTTAAATCCTGAAAAAAAGCGACAATCTCGCCTCGACGTACCTGAGACAATAGTTAGGCAAACACAGCCAAAACTTGTAACTGTTGCCAGACAAAAAGAGCATAGAAATCATTTTCTCTACTAATTATACAGAAATTTTCAGCATTCTTATAAGTAGATTCACTTAAATTCGCGGGCGAAAACAAAAAGTTTTATGTTTTTTTGATTAATAAATCAGAACCCTGACGCTCAGAAATCGATATTTGTCAACAGCAAAGACACGCAAATATCCGCAGATCGGATTAATTTTAAATCTGGGGAGATTTGGGTGTCTTTACTTGGATTTGCGGTGTTATGCTGCTTTATTCGCCGTAATGGCCACCAGCAACCTTACCCCGAAATACTACGTAGTTGTAGATGTTGTAGAAAATCATGATCGGGATCAGAAAGCCGATGAACACAATCATAAATACCAGGGCGCTGGGTGCCGCCGCCGCTTGGTAAATCGTGAGTTGTGTCGGAATAATGTAGGGAAAAACAATCAATCCCAAACCGATGAAACTGAGCAAGAAAATCATAATCGTCCAGACAAACGGCGTGCGTTCTTGTTTTTGTTCCAGGCTTCTGAGCAAGAGTCCAACCAGCAGCAATCCCAGCACGGGAATCGCCGCAAAAACATAAACTAGCGGTTTATCGAACAATCTTGCTCTGGTACTTTCATAAAAAACCGGAGTGGCGATGGTAATCAAAATTGCTCCGATTAACGTTGTCACCGCCGCAATTTTAGCGGTGCGGTAGTGATTTGTTTGCAATTCCCCATCGGTTTTCATAATCAGATAGGTGGAACCGATCAACACGTAGCCTTGAACCAGTGTCAAAGCCACCAAGATCGATCGCCAATCCAGCCAATCCCAAGTAGTCCCCACAAAGTGACCCGCTTCATCCACCGCAATGCCTTCAAGCACCGCGCCGAGGGCAAATCCTTGAGCTAAAGCTGCCAAAAAACTGCCCGCACCGAAAGCATAATTCCAAAACAACTTGCGGTTAGAATGCTCGCGAAATTCAAAGGCTACAGCCCGAAATATTAAACCGAAAAGCATCATGCAAATCGGTATGTACAAGGCAGTTAAAATTGTGCCGTAAGCCAAAGGAAATGCACCAAATAAAGCGCCTCCCATTAAAACCAGCCATGTTTCGTTAGCATCCCAAACATTGCCCAGACTGGTCATTAAAATGCCTCGGCGCTCGTCATCAGAAGCAGTCAAAGATAATATTCCCACCCCTAAGTCAAAGCCATCTAGCATGACATAGAGCAAAAGAAATAAACCCAAAATGATGAACCAGACTTGCGGGAGAAAATGCTCCAAAGCTTGCATAAAATCTCCTATTGTTGTGCTTCTACAGGGCGTTGATCGGGAATGTGTTCTGCGAGTTCAGTTTCGATCGCAGGTTGATTGCCTAAACCAGGTACTGACAGATTTAAATTAGGGCCTTTGCGGATAATGCGGCTGCCAAAATACAAGGCGCAAACAAACAAAAAGCTGTAAATAATCGCAAAGAAACTCAGAGAAGTTAAAACATTGCTAGCGGGGATATTTGATACGCCGTCAGCCGTGCGAATTTGCCCGTATAAAACCCAGGGCTGTCTGCCTACACAGCGCACAATCCAACCCGATTCTACAGCGATATATCCCAGGGGTGCTGCTAAGATCCAAGCGCGCATCAACCAAGGTTGACTGCTAATATTTTCAGCAGAAAGTTTGCCTCGCATCCACTGAATTGTGCTGAACAGCATCAATCCTACAAAGAAGAATCCAATCCCGGACATGATGCGGAAACAATAGTAGATTAAACCTACCATCCGGGGTCGATCTTCTGGTTTCCACTCTTTTAAACCGAGGACTGGTTCGGAAAGTTTTTGTTTGAATTCTAGAACGTATCCTAAGCCATTGGGAATTTTAATTTCCCAGTCATTTTTTTGGGCTTTTTCATTAGGCAAAGCTAGCAAAGTCCAATCGGCTGATTCTCCGGCTGCTGAGGTTTCCCATTTAGCTTCGATCGCTGCTAATTTTGTCGGCTGATAGTGATAGACTTGTTCGGCGCTCAAATGTCCGATGAATATCTGCAAAGGTGCAACTGCGATCGCCGTCGCTATGGCAATCTTTAAAGATTTGGAAAAGAAGGCTTCGTTGCGCTTATTTAGAATGTACCAAGCGCTAATTCCACCAATTACAAACAGGGAAGTTTCTAACGTCGCAAAAAACATATGTAGAATGCTGTTTAATGCGAAGGGGTTCATAATTGCTTGAAAGTAATCGGTGACAACAAACTTGCCATTGACCATTTCTCCGCCTGCTGGAGTTTGCAGCCAAGAGTTAGCGACTAAAATCCATACAGTGGATAGGTTTGCGCCGAAGGCTACCATGATGGTAGCGAAATAATGGACGATCGGGTGAACGCGCCCCCAACCGAATAGCATAATTCCTAAAAAGCCAGCTTCTAGCATAAATGCCATTGAAGCTTCAAACCCTAAAATGCTGCCAAAAAAGTCACCCACGGCTTCGGAAAATGGTGCCCAATTCGTCCCAAATTGAAACTCCATGGGAATGCCGGAAGCTACACCAATACCGAAGTTGAGAACGTATAGTTTCGACCAAAAACGAGCGTGGTGGTAATAGTCAGGATTGCGAGTTTTCAGCCACATTCCCTCAACAATTACCAGATAAATTCCCATTCCCGTTGTCAAAACTGGCCACAGCATATGGAATATGGCGGTTAGCGCAAATTGCATCCGCGATAGCGCCACGGTATTAGATAAGATATCCATGTTTGTGTCCTTTGGTCAGTTCAACAGAGATTAGTTTGCACAATTTTTAGAATTGACATTAACTACAATGTAATGTAAAAATTCGTGACATTTTGTATGGTTGGCAATTTTTAAGGTTTTATACAGATTTGATTTGTGTTTTTTAATACGTTTATCGGTTGTTTTTATTGGAAAATAGGTACATTTGAATTTATGGTTGGGTGGGCGGGTTTACCAGATTATTGGTTTTGGGCGATTATTTCGGTGAACCAGCCCTTACAAGATTGATATTTGTTGATGCGGGGATACGATTTTAGTACATTTGAATTTATGGTTGGGTGGGGGCGGGTTTTTGAGATTGTTTGTTTTGGGCGGTTATTTCGGTGAACCCGCCCCTACAATATTGATGGTTTTTAGGGGATAGGATATTAGCGAACGGTGACTGTATGACTGAGTTGGGTGGGCGGGTTTTTGAGATTGTTTGTTTTTGGCGGTTATTTCGGTGAACCCGCCCCTACAATATTGATGTTTGTTGAGGGGAATATTATATTATCTAACTGTGACTGTATAACTGAGTTGAAAGGGTTTAAATTTAGCTGCGGCTTTGGGTTTTCCGCTGAGTTTTAACTCGTAGATTCCTGCCTTGGGAAATACAATTTCTGCTCCGGGAATGCCTTGGTAGCGCTCGACAGATACGGCTTTTAAAGGCGGTTCAATCAGCGGTTTATCCCCCTGTTTGTGATTTTTTGGATAAACCGCTAGCTGGCAGTTGCACTGCTCTAAGGGGATAATTTGACCGCCCCTGCGAGTCAGTGCAAACCACACTTTTGCAGTTTCTCCGGCGCGGGGATTGTGGTTTGGTTCGAGGTGAAAGGTAGCGGCGACATCTCCCGAGATTTCGACTTCGTGGGCGATCGCAGTTGTGTTTAGCTGCGGTATGGGAAATATTCCGGCTTGTACTAGCAATCCCAAGAAGACTAACAATCCTAAACTTTTACTTTTCTTTGACAGGTGCAACATAGAAATTATCCAGTGATAAAATTGACCAAAATAAGCGCGATCGCACTAACAAAACTAACACCGCAACCGCGGCTAAGACGGCTGTCACCAGTCGATCGTACAACTTCCATTCAAAACCGCCGAGATAGTGGGAGCCGATGAGGGCTGCGTGAAGGGCGCACAGCAAAAAAGCGGGTACTGTTAGCAAATGAATTTGCCGCCACCGCTTCCCTAAATAATTTTGAAGCCGATCGCAACTTGTCACCGCTGCGGGTATCATCAACAGCAGTCCCAGCATTCCCAATGCCATCCCTAATTGATGCTGCGGCAGCATAAAAGATACAGCGTCAAAATTCCATTGCAGCGTATGATCTAGCATATGAAACGTGTGGGCAAGGGCGATCGCAAACCCTCCGACACCCAAAGCCCGACGGTAGCGCAACAGTGGCGGCAAAAACTTGCTGAGCGGACGCGCAATCAGTGCTAGCATCAAGCATATTAGGGCTGCGTGGCCTGTCAGATCGACCATTTCATCGGTTCGCAACAGAGTAATGATGCCGATCGCCAGTGTCACCCAACCACCTGCGCGAAACAGTTTACTGCGTTTGTGGGCGCTGAATCTGCCAGCAAAAAATCCCACTCCCAGCATAGTTGGCAAGGTACCCGCTCCAAAAGCAAACATCGTTGCCGCACCCAAAATTGGGTTTCCGGTTTCCGCTGCTTTGATTTGCGCTGCATACAGGAAACCGCAGGGAATTAAACCCCAAAGCAAACCCAAAGCCAATGGTATCCACCAGTTGTTTTGAGTTGAAATCTTGGTCATTGCACTGCTGATGCGATCGTGCTTCACTGGATGCAGCAATGGCAAACGCGGCAGCAAATCTGGTTTAATTTGTACCAATCCAAACCAAATTAGCATTGTACCGGTGATAATGGCGATCGCCCGCCGCCACCCGCTACCGATACCTGCCATTTGCCCGCCTGCAATCAATACCGAACCCACTCCGCCAATTGCAGCGCCAACTAAAGCATAAGCCACAATTCTTCCCACATTTAATAGCAGGTGAAAGCGGAAGGAAGCTAATTTATCTTTGTCGGTACTTGACAGGGAAAAAGCCACTGTCAGCGGGCCGCACATTCCGGCGCAGTGTCCGAAACTGCCGAGAAATCCTAAAGTTGCAATGAGCAGGATGTCTAGCATTTTGAGTCAGGGGATTTTAGATTTTAGATTTTACATTTTAGATTGGTTTTTACTGCTTATGTCATGTCTGGTCAATTACCCGCGATCTGGTTTGTAGTGAGGACTTTAGTCCTTGATTCCTAAGGACTAAAGTCCTCACTACAAACCCTTTTGATTGTGGTCAACTCTCAACTGTTTTGAATGCCGATCGCCAAAATCCCCAAAATTTTATCAACTTCATTCAAAAAATACTCTAATAAATCTATTTTAACTGATTGCCCTTCCAGTATCAAAAACTTCCAAATTTCTCCCGTTGTCACCACTCCATAAATCTTTGATACCTGATTTCCCTCGCGCTCATTAAACAGTTGCGCTGCATACATTTCGGCCACGCACTGACCCAACCCAGCATTAATATTTTCCTTTTTTGCCTCAACGATTAAAATCGCAGGTGCGCTTAGAATCAAAAGTTCTACCGATCGGCTAATCAGAAAATCGCAACTCCCGTTTAATCCCAAGTCGCTATCAACCGTAAAATCGACACCCGAAAACAAACTAATGCGATCGGGAAACAGTCTGGTGAACTACCCAACACCCATCTGAGCACAGATAGGGTGTAGGCTTCCCAATTCATTGGGGATTGCCTCGGTCTTCATGGCTTTTTTACGTCCTGATAACTTTGGTCTTACATCCCCTCCAAGGGCAGAAGAGCTAGTTCCTAACTCCAAAAGTCGCAAACCTTCATTTTTAATATTGATTGCAGCATTAATATCTCTATCATGCTGTTTCTGGCAGTGAGGACAATCTACAAACCTTACGCCCAATGAATCATAGCCTTTCTGTAGCATCGGGATTGGTAGTAGAGTCTCGCTACAAAGTTGAGAAGATGGGAAAAAACGTCCTATTTCTTGGTAGGTATGACCAAATTTCTCAGCTTTGTACTTGAGCATGGTTTGAAACATCCCCCATCCTTGGTCTGATATCGATTTTGCCAAGTTGGGATTTTTTACCATGTTCTTAACTGCCAAATCTTCTACACAAATAACTTGGTTTTCGTAGGCTATTTTGCGAGATAGCTTGTGTAGAAAGTCTTCACTAATTCTAGCTATTTTGCTAGAAACTTTGGCTAATATTCGTCTAGCTTTACGACGTTTATTAGAAGTTTTATCTGTCTTTTTAGCTAATTTTTTCTGTTTGCATTTTTTATTATTTTCTAGTTTGGCTAATTGCTTTTTAGGTAGGTCATATTTTGAGCCTTCGGAAGTTATAGCAAAGTGCTTCAATCCTAAGTCAACGCCGATAGCTTCCCTAATTGCAACTACCGGATTGTCATTTTGGTTAAAAAGAATAGATGCGTAGTACCTGCCGTCTGCATTTCTCGATATTGTTACAGTCGTGAATTTAGCATCAGGTAGTTGTTTGTGAAACACAGTTTTCATTAACCCCAGATTACCGGGAAACTTAATAACAGAATCCTCTGGCATCAGTTTGATATTTTGGGGATATTGAATTGATTGCTTACCATGTTTAGATTTAAAGTTAGGGAATTTAGCACGACCCTCAAAGAAATTGACAAACGCACTTGAAAGATTGAATGTTACTCGTTGTAAAACTTGGCTATAAGCTAGTCCCAACCATTCAAATTCTTTTTTTAGTCCCGGAAGCAACTTATCCATAGCTGCTTTAGAAAGCCCCTTGCCTGTTTCTTTGTACGCGGTGGTTGTTGCATTAAGCATATGATTCCACAACCATCTAGTATTGCCAAAACATTGAGCTAGATATGATTCTTGCTTGCCTGTAGGATAAATTCTCATCTTAACTGCTCTATACATGGTATCGACCTTACCGTGTTTACATATTCATAGTAACACATTTTTGATGATTGTTTCACCAAAAACAGAATATTTTGCTCGTTTCGTCGTCGTAGTCTTCCCGGTTTTCGCTGCGCTCAAATGTGGTCAGACTACACTCCTCAACTCACGCGCAATTCATCTCGACACTGACAAACGTACAGGTACAGTGTGAGCCTTCTTGCTGTTCGAGGTAAGTTCCAGCAAAATCGGCGCAATAATCATTTCTGAGCGCGATTTTTCCGTATTGCTCGCCAGAGCAAAAGGAACATTATAAGCTAAAGTTTCTGTTAAATAATTGCTGCATTTTAAATCAGGTACGGCCGAAAACAAATCTTGTCTGGGCGAAATCGTTAAATTTAAAGATTTTTTGACACTTGCCAAACTAAAATCGCTGTAAGCCATACCTTTTGCCCTTAATTTTTTACTTTCTTAGGACTTCTACCCCATCTGACTGACGCAAGCTACCCCGCGATCGAGGGTGCATCTTAATTTGGCAAGGGCGAAGCATTTCGGCACATAATTTATGAACCAGAACCAGAGATTGACTGCCGAAATGCTTCGCCCCTACGAATATATTTGCAAAAATCAGATGCACCCGCGATCGATCGACGGTTTGATTCGGGTACCATAACTGTCAACTGTCAACTGTCAACTGTTATAACTACTTTTGTTCTGGATGCGCCGCCGCCGGCGATGTCGCTCCCATTTGATTAATAGCAGCAATTAGCTGATAAAGCCGCCCCGCATCCCGCTGGTTGAAATGCAAAACTAGGCGCGGTAAAGCGAAGGTTTCATCTGTGGCTTCGGCGGGCAGAGCTTGACTTTTTTCAATTTTACCGTCTACCAAAATATCGCTAAAATTAGTATTTAGCCGATCGACATTCTCGTCAGAAAGTTGAGACTTCAAGCGAATTACCAGTTTTCCGTCCACGTAACGGCAGGAATGATAAACCAGATAAAAACTCGCGATCGCCTCACAAGCGACATTTATATCGTCTGTAATCGTGTACAGGCTGCGATCGTCCGCTGAAATCAAACCCCGACCCCGCAATTGTTTTTGTACAAAATAATTCCAATCGTGCCAATAATCGCCTCCGGGTCGATCGAGCAAAACCAAAGGGGCCGGCCCAAACTTGCCAGTTTGAGTCAAAGTCAGACACTCAAAAGCCTCATCCAGAGTGCCGAAACCGCCGGGAAACAAAGCCAAAGCATCGCTTTCCCGGAGAAAGAATAACTTGCGGGTGAAAAAATATTTAAAATTGAGCAACTTGGAGTCGCCCGCAATGACAGGATTAGAACTCTGCTCGAAAGGTAACTGAATGTTCAGCCCAAAAGAACGTTCCGCAGTCGCCCCCTCATTCCCTGCCTGCATAATCCCCCCACCGCCACCAGTAATCACCATAAATCCCTGCTGGGCGATCGCCCGTGCAAACTCTCTGGCTAGCAAATATTCCGCCGATGTCGGCGACACCCTCGCCGAACCAAAAATCACAATTTTGCGAACGTGGCGGTAAGGATAAAACATGGAAAAAGCTCTCTCCATATCTCGCAGGGACGCCGCCATAATCTTCCAATCGAGGCGATCGAGTTCCTCTCCAGCCATTTGCACGATCGTCGAGAGCGATCGTTCGATCCACTCAGAGTGCTTTAACATTGGCAGGCGATCGATTAAGTCGATCGCATCAGCTTGGAGGGACTCAAAACCTTGACCAGAAGGAATCATGAATTTTTCCGAAACGGTAACAATTTGTTGGTAGAAAAAATTAAGGGGCAAGCCAAATTTAGAAGCTAATAGCCACCAGCAAATAGCGCTGCTAGCAACTAATAACTTTTCCAGTAGCTTTACCCCGGTTTTGAAGATAGTTAGCTTTCGCGGCCCAAAAAAACAGCCCGAAACCTCTGGCAGTTTGGTTAAATGTACTTTTCCAGAGTGTTGGCCAGAGTAGTTTTCGGAACTGCCCCAACCACCATATCAACCCGCTGACCGCCCTTAAATATCATCAGCGTCGGAATGCTGCGGATACCGTATTGGCTTGCCACATTAGGATTCTCGTCGGTATTAACTTTTACTACCTTCACCTGCCCTTCATATTGCTGGGCAATTTCGTCTACGACGGGCGCCACCATCCGACAGGGCCCGCACCAGGGAGCCCAAAAATCCACTAGAACTGGAACTTCGCTATCGAGCACTTCCTGCTTAAAGGTAGAGTCGGTTACTTGCGCGGCTGCTGACATCCCTAGCCATCCTTGTAAATACTATTTCTCGGATAACAAGTTTAGCAAAAAGTGTCACCACTTGCGTCAGTCGATTTTACGATTTTAGATTTTAGATTTTAGATTTACTTGCAGCATTGAATCTGGGAGCGTGAACTTCGATCGAATATTTTGAGTTCTCCACTCCTGGCGCCCGGGGCTGGTATCCGTTTTTGGGTAGGGAGCGACGACTTTAAGAGAAGGCTTCAGAAGGAATTCGAGAAATGGAAGTTATAAAAAGGCATTCGGCCGCAAAAAATTCTCTGTAACTCCCCCTCCCCCTCTCCCCCTCTCCCCCTCTCCCCCTCTCTCCCTCCCCCACTCTCCGGATCGAACAGCCTTAACCCCGTACCTACTGAGTAAAGGGGAGCGCTTGGGGTCAAAAAGGAACCGCCCGAACAGTAGTCCGGGCGGAGTGTGGTGTGAGGAGTGAACGGAAACATGCGTCTCCGCTTCTTATATTGTGACACCTCCTTCTCGATAATTCCACAACATTCTGTAAATTTCGAGACGATCGCACAAATTTTGTCAAGGTATCCTGGTATTCGATCGGTAAATCTACTTGCCCATGCCCAACTGCTGAGCTTTTTGATAAACTTTACCCTCAGTCAGTAGAGAAGGAGCAATCACCACTTCCACTTGCTGCATCTCCTTAATATCCTTAGCGCCCAGAGTGCCCATGCTAGTTTTCAGAGCTCCGAGCAAGTTGTGCGTACCGTCATCGAGCAGTGCTGGGCCCCGCAAAATTTGCTCCACAGTGCCCGTAGTCCCCACGCGAATCCGAGTGCCTCGCGGCAAAACCGGGCTGGGAGTCGCCATCCCCCAGTGAAAGCCCCGGCCCGGAGCTTCGGCGGCCCTAGCAAAGGGCGAACCAATCATTACTCCATCGGCGCCGCAGGCAATGCACTTGCAGATATCGCCCCCGGTAATTAAACCGCCGTCAGCAATCACCGACACGTATTTGCCAGTTTCGCGATAGTAGTCGTCCCGGGCGGCGGCGCAGTCTGCTACCGCTGTCGCTTGGGGAACGCCGACACCCAATACCCCCCTAGATGTGCAAGCAGCCCCCGGCCCTATGCCCACGAGAATGCCTGCGGCGCCAGTTTTCATTAAATTCAGGGCGACTTCGTAGGTGACGCAGTTGCCCAAAATTACGGGTATTGGCATCTCTTGACAGAATTGGGTCAAGTCCAAAGATGCGATCGACTCTGGGGAAAGAAAAGCAGTCGAGACTACAGTAGCCTGCACAAAAAATATATCGGCTCCCGCTGCGGCAACTGTTAAGCCGTATTTGCTCGCAGCGGCCGGTGTACCGCTGACGGCGGCAATCCCTCCTCCAGCTTTAATTTCTTTAATTCTGAGCTCGATTAATTCTGGCTTGATGGGTTCGGCATAGAGTTGCTGCATCAGGGACACAAATTCGTGGTTCCCAACAGAAGCGATGCGCTCTAAAATGGGTTGGGGGTCGGCATAGCGGGTTTGAATTCCTTCTAGGTTGAGCACGCCCATTGCTCCCAATTCCGACAGCAAAATAGCCATGCGGACATCGACTACTCCGTCCATGGCGCTGGCGATGATCGGGATTTCTCGATCGATCCCGCCAATCTGCCACTTAGTATCTGCCAAACTCGGATCGAGGGTACGCTGTCCCGGTACGAGCGCGATTTCATCTATGCCGTAAGCTCTGCGAGCGCTTTTGCCCCGCCCAATTTCAATATTCACGCTGTTTCACTTCCACAATGTATTTAAATTAGACTAACAAAAAGTTCGCCGACCTGTGGGTAACGATCGCGCGGCTGTGTTTAAAATAATCTCGTCACTAAATTCTGATTTTATGAAATCCAAGGAGATACTTTTCCTCAGCAACGGCCACGGGGAAGATGCGATTAACTGTCAAATTGTCAATGCTTTGAGAGCATCTGCGCCAGATATTCAGGTTTCAGCGATGCCCATTGTCGGTGACGGGGCTGCTTACAGTCGATCGACAGTACCAATTATCGGGCCCACCAGTCCCATGCCATCTGGGGGAGTTTTTTACATGAATCCCCTATTTTTCCTCAAAGATTTGAGGGCGGGGCTAATTCGTTTGACTTTGCAGCAAGTGAAAGCTGCTTCGGCGCATTCGCAGCAATGCGATTTGGTGGTAACGACTGGGGATATTGTCGCGGCGGGGTTCGCCCATGCCACAGGCCGCCCGTATATAATTTTTCTGTCGGCTCATTCTACTTATTATGAAGGGCTAGCCGATTTGGGTTTCCTCTTGAATTATTTGCTTTCGTCCGAGCAATGTCTGGCTATTTTCACTAGGGATGCTTTGACTGCTGCGGACTTAAACCAACAGGGTTTCGAGAAAGCCATATTTGTCGGCAATCCTGTCATGGACAACCTCAATGCTATAGGCAAAGATTTGCAGTTAAAGCCCGGAGTTCGGACGATCGCCCTTCTGCCCGGTTCGCGGCTCCCCGAAGCCAACGACAACCTAGTTTTGCTGCTAAAATTGGTCAAAGAAATTGCCGCCAACTCTACCTTACCAGTGCAGTTTCGAGCAGCCTTAGTTCCAAGTTTAATGCTGGAATTAGATAATATTGCAGCGCGCTCCGGATGGCTGCACCGAGAAGGAAAGTTAGTTTGTCAAGAAATCAAACAGCATGGTAGCGAAAAAGCAGCAACAGTTGAAGTAATTTGCTACTCAGATGCTTTCGCCGACATTTTGCAGCAGTCTAATTTAGTAATTGGGATGACCGGAACTGCGATCGAACAAGCCGTAGGCTTAGGAAAACCAGTAATTACCATCCCCGGTAACGGCCCGTCATTTACCTATCGGTTTGCCGAGGCTCAAAATCGGCTTTTAGGTGATTCAGTGCAAGTTATTGGCAAAGAACCAGCAAATCCTGAGATTATCAAAGAAGCTGCCGCTTCAGTCGATCGCACTTTGCAAGACAAAAAATATTTAGAGACTTGCGTAAAAAATGGCTTAGAAAGAATGGGGCGATCGGGCGGTAGCAGCCAAATTGCCGATCGCTTAACCAAATATCTTTCTGATTAATTGGAGTATACTGCTTAAACAATTGAGAGTTAGCAGTTGGCAGGAAAGCAGTTGACAGCGAGGTTTTAAACAGTTAATACTCAACGCCTGTAATTCTTAAAAAGCTAAATTTAGTTAGGAGAGGGATGGGCTTCTCGCATCCCCTGTTGTTATCAGAAAGAATTGGTTAAAAGCCCCAAGCCCGCTCAGGAGAAATTTTAAAAAGACGATTCATTACTCCAATCCTCTTCCTTCCAGGTAGAGGTCGCCCTCAACTGTCAACTGAAAAGTCTTGCCCAATGTTCGCAATTGAATCGATAGAGTTCATATTGCCAGCGTTCGTGAAACTCTGCTACAGAAATATGCAATGCTTGGTTGATGAGTTCCTTTTTCCGATATAATACAATACCGTTTACTTAACGCTTTTTAGGAATTTAATCTGACGATTTTCCTGGCAATACAGACATTTTTTGCAAGTCAGATTCTTCCTAAGTCAACCGTATTGCGATATAATATCCATTTGGCAGTTTGAAATCTATCCCAATCAATTTGCCAAATTGCTAATCTTGCCGTATCTTTTTGGCGATTGCTATGAATTGGTTCCCATGCGATAGATTCCCAATCGTTGAGTTGTACTGAGTAATGCAAGATATTGGGGTTGTGAATGTCGCGATGATAAAGTAATTTCCCGAAATCTGGATGATGGAAATTATTGTTGATTAAATTGTGAATATAATTTGACATGATTTTCTGATTTATTTGCTCTTACTATTATAGATATTTTTAAGTAAAGCACAGGCGATCGATGGCTAATGACTAATTACCAATTACCCACGATCGAATGTACCTCATGTTACTGAGAAAAGTGATAGTCATACCATTGGGGGATAATAACTCATCCGATTGGGTGAGGCGGAGTCGAGAGTTTGTGGCTGTATTATTAAACGGTTATTTTCAGGGAATCTATCGATGAAGTTGAAAGCTCTGTTCACTGGTTTAGTTGGTCTGACAGTTTTAGGAAGCGGTTTGTTGGCAGTGGAATCTGCGATCGCCCAACCAGCCTCTGTTTTTTGGCCGCTGATTGACGACATTCGCCGCCAATTGCCGAAAGGCTTGAAAATGCGACTGCCTGCCTCTATCCCCGCTACTCCGATACAGCTTTATCCTTTCATTGAGTCCGATGGTAAAGTATTTAAAGTTAATATCGGAATTAAGCCAGACTGCGCTAAATCTGCTAATGCTTCGTCTTGCACTGTCGGAGTATTCGCTGTGGTTTCACCCGCTAATTCTAAAAATTGGCCTGGGCAAGATAAGGATATTTCGCCAGTTAATTTGAGTGGTGGAATTCGTGGCTACTATTTAGCAAAAGGTGGTGGCAGAACTATTTCTTGGGAACAGGAAGGACTCAGATATGCCGTAGCGGTATCGGCGAGTGCAGTGTCTCAACAGCAGTTGCTGGATCTTGTTAATTCGATGGTGAGTCAACCGGCGATCGCCAGTATTCAATAATCGCACAAATCTAAAATTCTGAATTGCTCAACAATCTGACTATTTTTTGGGCATCGTTCAATTCGCCGACTATTCGCCGCACGGGTTTCGGCCAGATTTTAATTAAAGTGGGAGTTGCTGAAATCTGATCTGCTTCTGCTTGTTCGGGATGTTTTAACACATCGATTACTTTCAAAGTGTAGGGGCGATCGAGACATTGCTCTAGGAATTGGTATAAAGTTTTGAGGGTGCGTTCGGTGCTGGGGTTGCTCCCGGAAACAAACAGCCGCAAAACGTACCCTTGGGTTGGTGGCGGTGGGGTGAGTCCTGTTGGTTTGGTTCGCGGGAACAGCGGAGATTGTCGAAAGTGGGAGGGAGGCGCGATCGCAGAATTGTGAGAGTCCGATCGCCCAACGTCGATCGGATATCGTACAACTAAGTCGTGATTTTCCCAAAGTTCGGGGAATTGTTCGTGATAAGTGGCGATCGCCATTGGTTCGCAGATTTCGTCGCTGCGGGCTTCCCAAACCAAGTCGCCCGTGCCAAAAATGGCATTTAGCAGCGTTTGATGTCGCAGCACCGGGGGGTATGCCTCGGCTGCCACCCGCAACTGTCGATCGGTGCGATCGCGCCAGCAGTCAACGGTTGCCGTGTAGCAAGGTATCAGAAAATGGGGCGGTTCCGACAAACCGAGTATCTGCTGTAGGGCTACGCACAACTGCAAGTGCCACTGAGTTTGCTTGCGGGAGTCTATAGAATAGATTAAGTCTCCCCCTGGTGTAAACAGTGCAATGCCTTTGAAAAATTCTGGCAAAATCGGGCGATCGACTTTCATAAAAATAATACGGGATGCGGGAAACGAGCGCGTCTTTAGACCTGAGAGGAAAGCGACGCGAGGGACTTCAGTCCCCGTGTTCTTGAAAATGTGGTATAATTTGAATTGTGAGTAAGAACAAAAACATCTACGTGTTGAAACATCCTAGTATCGGAGAAATCCCTGCAACTTAGTACACAAGAGTGAGAGGTAACACAAAAAGAGCGGTGGGATGGCAGGATGTTGAGCGTACCGTGTCTTGGCTTAGCGATGGATTCTGAAAGCATTGGAAATAACAATCATTAGCTAGTAACTATCGCTTGACGATTGGTGACTAGGTAGACGGCGTTTGACGGCCGTAACGAGATTAGATTTAGGTAATACACGCTTGTCTAATTCTGTCAGTAGAATCTCAGTGGCGTTGACTCCCTGAGAGTGTCAATGAAGTACCAATAGACTTGCATTGCATAAATCTTTGATTGATAGATATAGCCTTTCTCTAAAAGGTTCGCGGACCAATTTTGCCAGGAAAAGCTTGACACTGTAACGGTTGCAGCATACCTCGGCATACCTCATCTTTCGCTCGAAAGGCTATAAACCGCAGATGCAACGCAGATCAACGCAGATCATTTCAAGACTTGAGAGCGATTTTTGCAATCTTTTGTAATAACAGTTAACTATTAATTAATAACAGTTAACTGTTAACACTTAACACTCGACCTTTAGACTCGACCTCGGAGCATCTGGGCCATTTCGTTCGGGAACGGTGAGTTTTCTACAGCCAGTTCTTCAGTAATTCTACCTTCTTGATAAAGGCCGTAGAGCGACTTATTCATCGTCGTCATGCCTTCATAAGTATCTTTGATCATGATTTGATTGATTTCCTCATTCTGCCCCTTCAGAATGTATTCCTTAACCACGTCGGTATTGATCATAACGTCGTGGAAAGCAGCCCGCTTGCCGTCTGTGGTTTTGCACAGCAGTTGAGCAATAATCGCCACTAGGGATTCGGAAATTGAAACCCGTATGGCCTCCTGTTCTTCCGCCCCGAACATATCCAGAATCCGGTTCAGGGTTTTAACTGCACTGTTGGTGTGCAGGGTTCCTGCAACTAAGTGACCTGTCTGAGAGGCTTTGAGGGCGATTTCCACCGTTTCTCTGTCCCGAATTTCTCCTACTAGCAGCATATCCGGGTCTTGCCGCAGAGCGCCTTTGAGAGCGCTCATAAACTTGAGGGTGTGTCTGCCGACTTCCCGGTGCTTGATCAAGGATTTTTTGCTTTCGTGTACGAATTCTACCGGGTCTTCGATCGTGATGATGTTGTAGGCTTTATTTTTGTTGATGTAGTCGATCATGGCGGCCAAGGTGGTCGATTTGCCAGAACCTGTGGGGCCCGTCACCAAAATCAGCCCTTTGTGGTAGCCACATATTTTCTTAAAGACTTGCGGCAGGTTCAATTCCTCCATTGTCAATATTTTGGCAGGAATTAGCCGCAGCACCATCGCCGGGCCGGCCAAGGAGTCCATGCAACTGATCCGAATGCGGACGAAGCCGAAATCGAAAGCGCCGTCAAAGTCTAGGGTTTTTTGGAAAATTTCAATTTCTTCATCGCTCATGCACTCGCGCAGCCAGCCAAAAAACGTATCTAAATCCGACGGTGGATAGCCGATGTCGGCTATCTCGCCCCGGTTTCGGAAGCGCGGGAATTCGTTGACTCCGAGGTGAAGATCGGATACTCCTTCTTCTTTGGCTCGCATTACCAACTCTTTCAAAGTCGGAATTTTGCTGTTGCTGGAATTTTTAGGTGTGGCGAAGGATTGGGGCGCGGGTGCCGGTGGCTGTGTGGCGGCGGGTGGTGGGGGTGCTGGTGCTGGTGGCGGTGCTGGTGGCATTCCTGCTGCTCTGGGAATGCCTGGAGCTGGAGGGCGGGGCAGCCCGGGCGGTGGGGGAGCTCCGGGTACGGGCGGACGAGGAGCTGGCGGATGCTGTTGTGTCATATGCGCTACTTTGAATTTGGTGAGAAGGCTGACTCGAACAGTTGACACTCAAGGCGCGTAAACGCACTGAGATTCTTTAGAAGGAGATATCCACCGTTGGACATTGCTCGAACCGCTACTCGTAGAGCCGCTTAGTCGAACTCTACCGCAGCGCGACAGGGGGTGCCAATTCCCACTATTCTCTCCGCTATTTCTAGCATTGAGGCTACTTTGATTTGTTGTGAGTGATTCACTCGCCCCAGAGTCTTTACTTGCAAAGGCTAGAGGTAGGGTATCATTGGATACCAGTTTAACCATTTCGGTTAAACGTCTTTTAACTACAACGTCCAATTGCTAGGAGTTTCACCTTACTTTAGAGGTCAACGTGTGTGTGTCTATTTTAACACACTTCCCACATATAAAGCCGTCCTGTAAGGCTTGCCCTGAGCTTGCCGAAGGAACGGGGGTTGCACCCACAATTTCTGATGATTTGTGGAAGTTGGACAATGCCGATCGCCCGAAGAGGGTTTCTTGCACAAAAGCTTAACTGTTCAGATCAGTTTATCTCAAGAGGGGGTCGCAGCAAGGAAATATTCTGCTGTTTGCACGCGGGCGATCGCTCTGGGCCTACAATCGAATATGGATTTTCGACATTTTTGAATATTTTTTTAAAGGGAAAGACTTTTTCTTAAAAAACAGTATTATAAAACTTTATTAAGTTTGTAAGCAGTAGTAAGCAATAGTAGTATCATATAGTCAAAATGGTCAACTGAGAGAATTATTGCGAGCATCAAAAAATGGAGAGTCTGAATGCAACTAGCAGAGAGGCACATCATTAAATCCACCGAGAATCGTTTTGTTGAAATTGATGAACTAGCCTTTAAATCCAAAAATTTGTACAACGCGGCTAACTACCTTATCCGTCAAAGTTTTGTCTATGGATGGGGTTATATCAATTACAACGAAATGAACC
>NZ_JAEQCF010000176.1:0-2969 GCF_020738625.1 Microcoleus sp. PH2017_09_SFU_O_A | reverse complement strand
CTGTGCTTTGTATTATATACGACTTCCTGCGAGCATCAACATGGCTGGTCAAAAAATTATAATGATTCCAAACGCAGATTCCTCTGACGCAAGACGCCCACATCTGTCATCCAATGGCACGGAGGCAAAAACAAATTGAACTACGGGCAAATAGTCTCGCGCCGCCACAATTTGCTCAAAAAGCTACCCAAATAGTTAAGGATGGGTAGCTTTGTCCATAAATTAAGTTACAGTTCCTAACCCAGAAGCAACAACCGATCGCCCGGAGCTGAGTTTGGGCTCGCTTGCTTGGGAGCGAAATTAACTGCGGTTGTCCTTGGCAATTCGCGATCGGCTGCTGCTCGATCGCATCTGGGACGAATGCTCGATCGACAGTTGGGCGCCTACTCTCTTGACGAAAAACTCGGTTTCTTCCTAGATACGCAAATTTCCCAGCTTCTGATTTTGGGTAGAAACCGGGTTGATGAGCGGTAAGTGCTAATTTGTGTTGAAACCAATATTTAAGCTGTACTGCATTTAAGTCGGTCTTTTTCAATTGCCCTGTCAAAATAACGTCAAATTCTCTGGCTTGTGGCCCTCCGAGGGCGATTTTCCCGATCGCCCCCTCGGAGTCCACTGAGAAAGTAGCGAAGGTTGAAGAGTGGCGCAGCCCGATCGCGCGATGAAACAAATCCCTCTACAACATTATAAATTGTATATTTTAATTCCCTATTCCTTGTTCTTGTCCCCCCCATCCGCTTCTCCCCCTCGAACATCACAGACAATAGAACTCTTGCTCTCGTCAAATTTACCCCCCGCAAGTCCCCTCGAACTTCGGGGGGAAACAAGAATAATCTTACCCCCTCCCCGAACTCGCGGGGAGGGCTGGGGTGTGGTGCTTTGTATTTTTGTAAGAGATCTAATGTTTTTGGTGCAGCAGCTAATTCCTCCGGTGGTGGCTGCACGATGTTTCTGCCGCCACGCCCATTCAATCGGTTTTTAGCGAAAACCCTTTCAACGAACAGGTGAAATTTCCTTGATTTTTTTACCGGATTGCCTTCCCCGGACTGCGTTGTGTGCAAATTATAGCAGATGTTGAATGAAGGAAGAAGGAAGAAGGAAGAAGGAAGAACGGAGAAGGAAGAAGGCGATAAAGGCTGCGCTCGGGGGGTAAAAAGAAGTCTGAACTCAGAAGTCAGAAGCAATCGACTCCATGGGGAAAGGGCCATTAAGAGCGTCCTAACCGTCAGGGTGGATGGGCTATATATGCCGAACACCTTAATAGAAGATTGCTCTTCGGTATTTGGGGTTTTGAGGGGATTCGCCGCCCGAAAAACAGGGTTTACAAGTAGGTGGCAGCGGCATCGAGAACAAGTGCTGCCTCGCCTTGTTGAGGTAAAATTTAACCCCGCGCCGGTAACAAGGCTGGCGGCAGATTTGCCTGTGTCGCGCCCTAGGTATTTTCATTCATCGGTGCTTTGGTTTTTACCTTGACCGCAGACTGGATCGGGGATTGGTGAAAGTTGGGAACAGACTTTACTGTAAAAAAGTAAAGCATTTAATTTGCGACAATAATTCCTCCCGCGATCGCGCCCTTGACGCTTAGGCAAGCATCACCTGCTCGAAGGCAAATAGATCTGCCTTCGAGTATCCTTACTTACACCCCCGGTTTTGAGACCGCAAAAATTTACCCAGAATCTTATATTCCGAATTCTTAGTATTGACAGTGAAACAAAGTTAATCTAATGTGTTGTAATTGATATAAGTAAAGTCCAATAAGCGAGGTACGGTCAATGGCAGAAACAGCTACAGCACCCTTAACAGGAAAAGGTCTGCTTCAAAAAATCAAAGGCAGCGATTTGCCGCGCAGAGAACTTGCAAAGCTTTGCGGCTACTTCACCGTCAGCAAAAGTGGAGAAACCCGGATTAACTTGGCTGAGTTTTACGATGCAGTGTTAGCTGCTAAGGGAATTGAGCTAGAGAAGTCGAAAGCAGACGGACGCGGACGAGAAGCGAGTTATCGCGCTAGCGTTCACAAGAATGGCTCGATCGTGATCGGGGCAAATTATACCCAAGAAATGGGATTAAAGCCAGGTGACGAGTTTGAAATTAAACTCGGATACAAGCACATTCGCTTGATTCAGATCGATGTGGACAGACCGGAAGTGGAAGTGGAAGAAGAGGAGGATACAGAAGAATAGAGGCGATCGCGATGCAGTCTGCCGATAGCAAGGCGACTGGATTTGATATTCGCTACAGAAGTATTTGCGCGCCAACCTTCGATTTAACTGATGAGCTGTCTTGACTATTTCTATTTTCTCTTGTCCCGCAAAGACTACAGTGCCTCTGAACTTCGCAAAAAGGGGCAAGAGAAAGGTTTTGGCAATGAGGAAATATTGGAGGCGATCGCGCAAATTCAAGACCGGGGCTATCAGTCTGACACTCGCTTGGTGGCAAACTCGATCGCCTCTGCTACGGGCAAATACGGGAAATCGGCCATCAAGCGCAAGTGCCTGCAAAAAGGAATTACTAGCGATTTGTTCGAGCAAGTCTGGGAGGAAGAAATTGCCGAAAATCTGGACTCGGAAGCCGCAAAACTCGCCGAATTAAAAGCCAAAGTCATGCGGAAATACAAGATCGATGCTTGGAGTAAAGTAGATCCGAAAACCAAGGGCAAAGTCTTGAACTACCTGCAATACAGGGGCTTTAATGCTTTTGAACTTTTGCGGCAGTGGCAAACAGAAGAAGATGAAGGGTTAACTTACAGGGCGAAATAGTTATCTAAACTTAGTCAAAGCTCGCTGGACAAGATAAGTCTAGAATTGAGATAATATCTGCAATGCCGAAAACCAAGGCTCAATTATCCGGTTTGTAAACCGCAGTTATGTCAATACTAGCCAGCCTGTTAAGGTCGAGAAGGAAGTCCACAACTCGTTAAATTGGCTGAAAATAGTGGGTGACTCATGGCTAAAAGCGACCGCTAGAATTGT
>NZ_JAEQCF010000072.1:0-26617 GCF_020738625.1 Microcoleus sp. PH2017_09_SFU_O_A | reverse complement strand
TCTTGAAGGAGTCAGTAGAGGCGCTTTGATTTCGCCTTTGAAAGTTCGCATTTGGACTCTTCAAGAATCCCCGTCCCGGAGCGGGCTGGGGAGTATCAAATACAAAGACCGCTTGTGTTGTTGGGCGATCGCCCGTTTGTTACCCTCTGGGCAATGGATAATTGTCGCCCGCTGCCGCAGTCGCTCCGATGCAGAGGGGCATTTTCAGTTTTTGCGACAAACTATACCCCACGTTAAGTTTGAGGTTGTGTTCGATTTAAACGGGGAAAGTAATCGTTTGGAGGCATTGCGCGATCGTGCTTCTAATTCCCTCAGCAGCGCGTTGTAGATTTTAATCTTCGCGGCGATTTCTGTTTGGCGATCGCTCTTTTTGTTGCTAAGGGCGATCGGCCGTACCATCTTAGTCAAATCAGAATTTACACTGCGGTAGCCTCAAGACTAAAATTCTCCGAACAGGACTTTATCAACCCTGGGTTGTGGTAAAATGCTCGTATATACAGTGCTTCTTCGTTAGTTAAAAATATGCGATCGCAACTAGAACAAATTACGCTTCAAGACAGAAATGCCGCTGAAATGGAAATTCGCGACAAGCGGCAGCAAATTAATTACGACACGAAACAGTATCCAGTCGAAATACTCGTTCAAAAATATCTGGAAGGAATTAACGATGATACTAATAAATTGTTTATTCCAGACTACCAACGTCAAATTGTTTGGGATGACACCAGGCAATCAAAGTTTATTGAGTCTGTAATTTGGGGGATACCAATACCTTATATATTCGTTGTTGAGATCCGTCATGATGAAAATGATGAACCACGTTTAGAGATCGTAGACGGCGCACAACGCATTCTTACCCTAGCTAGATTTATCAATAACGAATTAACATTAAGTGGACTCGAAAAAATAGAGCAATTAAATGGATTTAAGTTTGCCGATCTACTGCTTTCTCGTCAGAGAAACTTCAACCGAACTACAGTTCGGATTATCCAACTAACCCAAGCTGCCAACGAGGAAGTCCGAAGAGATGTATTTGAACGGATACAATCATTTTAACAGCCAAGTAAAGAAATTTCAATAAAGCACAAAATATACTGCTGCAATTATTGGTATAATCAAAATAATTTGTGCATATTCAATATGTTGGCAGTCGAATATAATCATGGAAACTGTATTCTTAGAATTTAATATACGTGCTAAAGATGTGGATGATTACTTTGTATTTTTGGACAGCCTGGAAAAACAGACAACGCAGTTAGCTTTACTTGATACTACTGGCAACTACCAAATTAAAAGCCTAGATCCAGAGTTAGCAAAAACGCTCAAAGCCAATGGTTTTTTGTTGCTATATAACTTGGTTTAATCCACTATGCGAAATGCGATTGAAGCCATATTTGAGGAGTTCAAAAATAAAGCAGTCACCTTTGACCAACTCAAACCAGAAATTAAACTGATTGTCCTCCAAAATCTTAAAAATCGTTCTCCTAAGAAAATTTATTTAACAATTAATCAACTCTCTACTGATATAATCACAGCTACATTTGAACGCGAGGAACTGTTTTCAGGAAATGTGGATGCTAGGTTAATTAAAGAAATAGCAGACAAATACGGTTTTTCATATCAAACAGACTTTCCTAAGACCAAAAATGGGCAAAATCTTGTAGTGATTAAAAGTAATAGAAATGATTTAGCCCACGGGATTAAGTCTTTTGAAGAAGTGGGGGGATATCAGGCTATTGAGGAACTATTAGAAATGAAGGAAGAAGTCATAGAGTATTTGCGTCAAATACTTGAGAATGTTAAAAGTTATCTGGACAATCAAGAGTATTTGGACGTAAATACAAATAATCCTTAATTTTAGGCTAAGAAACCGGGTTTCTAGAGTAATTTTGGTTGGGTGGCGACATATCTCATAAGAAACCCGGTTTCTGGGAATGATGGGAGGGGTAAGAAACCGGGTTTCTAGGGTAATTTTGGTTGGGTGGCGAGATATCTCCGAAGAAACCCGGTTTCTAGGAATGATGCGAAGGCTACTTCCGCACCATCACTGACTTAATTACAGCATTCGGTTGATACTTGTTAGTCTCAAAAAATCCCCCTTTACCCGCGCCATAAACTCCTGCAAATTGCTTCCCAGCAGCCTTGGGAACAAACAAGAACTTTTTGCTCGGTTGGTTGGCAAAAACTACATTTTCTCTCGATTCATTATCCACATTATAAGATAAAGTAGTCTTGCCGTAAATTGCCTCGGCTTGTTTTAATGTCATTCCTGGCCCGACGCCTTGAGCTGTTTTATAATTAGAATTGTCAGTCATCAAAAGTTCGATCGCATCCGCATCTTTCAGCTTTGTACCCGCAGCGTAAATAATCCGATACTGTACTTTTCCCGATCGACTAATCGCCACTGCATCGAAGTCTACCATAAAAGGAGACTCTACCTTAAACTGGGCTGTGGAACCTAGAGCCTGCTTGAGTTGTCCCAAAGTCATGCCGATTTTTGCTTCGCCAATTGTGCGATCGCCAATTGCTACACTTGCAGAGGAAGGTTTTGCAGCAGCATTGGCTACTTCCCCCAGAGTATTTGCACCTGCGCGCGCCACAGCAGCGCCGGGAGTCGAGATGAAGGTGAAGTGACTGGCGATCGCCAGCAAAACAGCTATCATTGATCCAGATAAGATTTTTATATTCAACATGACTAATTCTCCTCGATTTCAATTTCGACTATCAACCCGCATTTTCTGGACTGTCCTAGGGATAACTTTATTAGTTTGGATTCTCAGAGGTGTTGGCCTCTTAACATTCCTTCCCGGTGGTGTTATTTGGATACTGATTTTTCTGTCTTTTGTTGCGGGTATACTCAGCACTGTACTGCGCCGATAATCCGACATCCGGTAAGTGACAAAATTTAATAATTTAGTTTTCTGTTCGTTTCGTCTTAATGCTGAAACTTATTTTTTGGGATTAACAATAAGATTATTGAAAAAAATCTACCAAATAAATATTATGTTTGTTTATAATACCATTGGGGTCGAGTGCGGAGCTGTTAAATTGTCGATAGGTAGCTAGAGATTTTTCGTGGCGACACATCCTACAACTACCAACTACCAACTACCAACTACCAACTACTAACTACTAACTACTAACTACTAACTACTAACTACTAACTACTAACTACTAACTACTTTAGCAATTACCATTTGTTTGATTGTTTCATTGCCTTTCCCACAGTCACATTTAACTGAGCACCGATCAACATCGCCAAACAACACAGATAAAGCCAGAGCAGCAAAACGATAAAAGTTCCGATCGTGCCGTAAGTCCAATTGTAATTGCCTAAATTCAAAACATAAAATCGAAATAAACCTGAAAGCATCGCCCATAGCAGAGCTGCAAACACAGCCCCGGAAAAAATTGGTGTCTCTGGGTGACGGCGGCTCGGCCCGTAGCGGTAAACAAAGGCAAAGGCAAGGGATACAATGCCCAAGGTGCTAGGCCAACGCCACAGTCGCCAAACACCTAATAATTGTGCTTCTAAGGGACAATCTGGCAGAAACATTAGGCAACTCTTGACATCTTTTAAATTGCAATTTGCTACCGACTCTAACAGGCAACTCTGGCGGGCAATAGCTTGCACAATTAAGTCGCTGACAAAGACAACTCCTGATGCTAAGATTAGTAGCAAAATTGTACCAATGCTTAGAGAAATAGAAATAAGTTTTGCTTTAACAAAAGATCGAGTTTGAGTAGCCGGGATTTGATGAATTTGATCGAGGGCGGCCATCGCGGCGCTCATTACTCCAGAAAATGCCCACAGCGATACTACAAAACTTAGTGAAAATAGCTGTTGGTTGCGTATTGAAAGAATTTCTGTGAGGGAACTCCTAATCAAATTTCGGATTTCATCGGGTATAACTTTGCCCAAAAGACCGGCCATTTGATACAGTGTTGATTGCAAAGGTTCAAACAGGGCGATCGCCGACAAGATAGCCAAGAGCCCAGGAAACAGCGCCAGCATAGAATTGTAGGCCATTTCGGCAGAGAGCCCCGGCAACCGCTGCTCTCCCGCTTTCATGCAGACTTCCTTGAGCGTGCTCCAAGTCAAACACCGACAAAACAGCCAAAAATCACCAAATTTCGTTTTGACAGCTCTCAGCAGCCTCAAAAGTGCCTTAAACAAGGCTAAAATCAGGTAGCGCAACCAGTAATAAATGTTCATAGCTTACAAATTCCCAATGACTAATGACCAATGACTAATCTAAAATCTAAAATCTAAAATCTAAAATAAACAATATGTCTCAAGATATCAGACAGTGGTTAGATGAAATTAAGCGACTACAACAGCAGTTGACAGAGGTTTCGCGCGATCGCGATGACGCTGGTGAAAGTGCGGCTCAATGGCGCCAACTCTACAATACCGAAGCCGAGCAGCGCCGGAATGATGCTAAGTTAACTCAGCAAAGCATCGATGCTTTGGAAGCACAGATACAGGAATTTCAAAGTTTCTCCCCGATTGCGCCCGAAGGTGACGAGGCTGGAGTTGCTCGCCAGCATGAGGTTGAACAACTGCATACAGTTGGGGAACTTAAAACTAAGTTAACAGAAGTTCTCGAAGAGCGCGATCGGGCGATCGAACAAATCAAACAACTCACTCAAGCGCTCAAACAAGAAGAAGCCCGTCACGCCGAGACTAGCAGAAATTTAACCACCGCCCTAGCAGACGCCGTTGACTTGCTCACCAAAGCACAAACTATTCCTACTGCAAAAATGGAACCATCACCAGCCTATTCTCTCGAAATAGTCCCTACTCGCACCGCAAATCCTAGCGAAACTGCGATCGAAATCCGCCAAAATCCCGCTCAACTTCCGCCTTCTAAAAATCAGTTTCTTCAGCTACCACCTTTTGGGGAATAGTCAGTAGTCTGTAGTCATTAGTCCAACACTGTAGAATGGCAAAAGAGTTGAGTTTTATTTTAGGCGATCGCATCGGGATTATGGCGGTGGGCGATCGCCGATCGTTAGTGAAAATAGAGAAACCCGGTTTTGGCGATCGACCGAGTTTCTGAAAGCCTAGATGGGGGGCGAGTTTATTTCCCTTTCATTAAACCTTTAAACTCCTTCAGAAATAATCTTTTGAAAGTCATCTACTAAACGATTCTGAAGATCGAAAAAGTCTTCAATAGTTTTCTCTAATTGAGATTGACGACCCCGCTTTAAGGTCGGATTTTGGATAGTTTCAACTTGAGCCATCTGCACTTCCATACGCGCGATAAATTCCTCAAATAGCGAACTGAGATTGTTGTCTAACTCCAGCTTTTTCTCCAGTAAAAAAGCGGCTGTTGCACTGCGGATAGCGGCTTTTTCTCGCACCAAATACTGGTTACAATGTTCTGTGAGAGATTGAATCTGTGTCTCACGCACTTTCTCTAAAGCCCGTTTGCGGAACTCGAACTCATCTTTGATTAAAGCCAATTCCCCCCTGATAACAGCGCGGGTTGCTGCATCAGGGAAAAACCGTTGCAAGAATCCTTCCCGTTTTGCCATAACGGAATCGATAGCTACCTGTGCTTGATCCGTGAGACGAACAATTGGGGATGCAACCACTTCTAATTCTTGTTGTTGCTTAACTAACTCCATTGGTTTTCTTTTTTCAATATTAGACATGAATCGATCCTCAAATCAAGTTGATATTTATACCATATCGAATCATTGATGTTTTGTCCGTCGGCAAATATCGTTTTTTGTGCAAGCCTTGGAACTGAAAACCCCGGCTTATTAAAAACCGGGGTTTTGGAGTCATAACAGACGATTCATGTACTCTTCCAGCTTTGTTATGGCTTCAGCAATAAAGGAATTTACTTTACTCTGGAACCGGAGGCTTTGGGCCTTGATATCTTCAATTTCTTGACTGACTGTGGCGAGTTTGTTGTAGACTTCTGTCCAAAACTGCCGCTCTTTTTTTTTGAAAAAAAATCAAACATCTTGCCCAAACAAGAAGACAATAAATCAATGAAACTGCGTTTTTTTCTGCCAAACTTGTATTTTTTGCGGGTGCCCTCTACAATTTTTTGAGACAGTTCATTTTTGACTGTTTCCATTTCAGGACTCTTATAGGCTGCTTCGAGGCTCTGCTTATAAAAAGCTCTCTCCAGCTTTTGTTCCTCATTGAGTTTAGTTGGGAAATACTTTCGCTCTCCTTCTACCCTCAAATTTTCTTCATCTTCCCGTTCCTCTAGCATCACATCATAGGGGCCGCGTTTGGCGAGTAATTTGGCAAAGATTGGGGCTGTATCTATGACAATAAACAGCAAAGAGATGGCGTGACTCGCATGGGCTATAGCTGGATTATTTTTGGCTATTTTTTCCAAAACGTTTAGCTGAGTGATCATGTCATCGGCTCTTTCTCTGGCGTTTTTTACGGTTTGAAACTGCTGGTCTTTTTGGGATTGCAGTTGGCTAATCCGCTGCCGATTTTGCGCTAATTGGGGTTCTATTTTGCTCCGCAAGGCTTTGAATTCTTCTTTTTGTGTGAGGCAAATGGCTTGTTTTTCTTTGAAAACTGGGCCTTTTCCTTGTTTGCCTGTGCCGCTAATCCCTTCGGCTTCTTTAATGGATTCATTGCACAATAAATCTCGATTTGTTTCTTTTTCTAAGAGACTTTTTTCCAAGCCTTGATTTTTTGCTTCTAATTCGACAATCTCTGGCATTCCTTCATTCAGGTCTTTTTTGATTGCTAGGGCAATTTTAGCATTCTCTTGAGCGAGGTCAGCTAAAATCGGCTTTTCAAAGATTTTCAATTCTAAGGGTTTAGCCACAACAACTGCTATTAAAAGAGCAACCATAATCCGAGTTGCTCCCATCCCAATTTGTTGCAAACTGATTGTTTCTTCTTTATGGGTGGTGATGATAATTAAGCGATCCATATTGAAAACGAACAATCCCCAGAATAGCCCTAAAAGTAGGGCTTGAGTTGGGTTTTTGAAGATTGTATAAAAGGCATAGCCACCCGACAATACCGCACAGGCTGTGGTTAAGAGAACTGAAGCCCCAATCGCAGCATATTTATGCTTCTCTTTTTGGTAACGGCAATCTTCTAATAAGTCCGCGTCAGCACCAGCACACCACCATAAAAATCGTTCCATTGTCTTGTTCTCCTTAAGGGATAGTCTTGATTCTGAATACCATCTACCAACAGGTATACTCGATCGGTCGATGTTTTCAGAGAGGTTTTTATCGATAAATTATCGAGTTTTGTCTAAATTTGTCTGCGCGAGCTAAAGTATCTATGAATATCGATTGGTTGGTGTCGATTCTTGTCGAATTTTGTAATAAAATCTAGATTTTAAAGGTAGGTTATGCTATAAAAAAGATCGCAAGTTTATCGACGGTAGGGGCGGGTTCACCGAGGTTTCAGTCACCCAAACTGGATTGAACTAAACCCGCACCATTCCCAGATTTATGTCATCCCAACCCAAATTTGACTAAACCAGCCCCGATTTCGATGATTCTTGATGGGATGGGTTTATCAAGGTTATTGGTAGGAATGTTTAATCTTTGCGGAATCCGCCCCTAAAGTTCATAGGTAGATTAAAAGGAGTTCAAAACCATGAAAACGTTACAGCAATTGTATGATGAGTATGAAGGCGATTTTATCGATGCGATGGTTAATCACTTCAATTTTTCTGGAAAAAAAGACCTGGTTTTTCGGAAACGCTTTATCAAAGATAATGATGGTTGCTTGCATGAACCATTAGCACAAAAGTGCAAAAAACAATTAGTTGATGAAGATAATGAAGTTAAGGCGGGTCAAACTTTCAGGCAAACATTAGCCTCAATATGTGCCAAGCTGGAAGAAATGAAATGTCCGCCCAGTGAAGGCGTGGATAGGTGGAAAAATTGCCGGCGGTGGTTGCGGGAGGAAATGTTTGCACAATGGGCAAAAGAACAGGGTTTAATTAAACCGCGCACTATCGAGGAATGTTGGAACGAATTAAAAACAAAAGCTGAAAATTCCCAGTCCACGACAGATAAAGAAAAGCAATCTGAGTTAATTGTGGAAAAATGGGAACCGCAATTAGCAGATATGGGCGCACGACGGAACATCAAACGTCAAAAATTTCCGGCTAATAGCGATTTAACTTATCGGGTGATTTCTCCCCAAAGCGGACATTTAATGTTATTTGAACGGGAACCTAACGGCACGATTATTTGTTTGTGCCCTTCGGAATTTGCCCCCTCCTCCTACCATGCAGGGAAAGAGACGAAGTTACCCCTTTCTGACTCGGAGTATGAATCTTTTGGATCGGATGAGCTAGGATGGGAACAACTGCTTGCTGTGATTACTCCTGAATTACCGCCTTTTCAGTGGTTGGAAGATAGTCGCAAGGAAGCGTTAGAAGTCAATCAAGAGCATTTAGCAGGAATTTTGGACTATGTGAATGGTCAAACGAACGCTGAGGTGTTATATACGCAATATTTGGTTGTTGCCTCTCAGGGGTAATACAGATATCGGCTTTTGCATAATAGACTGGGTTTCTCTGCCGATAATTCTGCAAAAAGCTGGTTTTTTGGGCAAGACTACGCAAAGAAACTGGGTTTCTATGAAAAATCGAAGATTCTCAACTAGATATCTACGAAGAAACCCGGTTTCTCGCCTTGATGTGGGTAAGTCCTGTTGGGGTTTGTGGAGAATAGCATAAACCCCGTTTTTATCAATAATTAAGGAAAAGGGAAATGAATTTTTTAAATCAATTGGCTAAGGGTTTAAGTCAGGTTTGGAATGATTCAATGCAACAAATTAAGTGGTTAATGCTTAATAAAAAAGCTATTCAGCTTTATAACCAAGGCAAATTTAATGAGGTGATAGTTGTTGTTGAAAAAGCATTAAAAATGATAAAAATGACACCACACCTATTTACAGACAACCATCCCATTGTGGCAAATAATCTCAATAACTTGGCAGAACTATGCAGAATTCAAGGACGCTATAGTGAAGCTGAACTTCTCTGCAAACAAGCATTAAAGATAAGGCAATGCTTATTTACAGGCGACCATCCTGATGTGGCAACCAGTCTCAATAACTTAGCATTACTTTACCATTACCAAGGACGCTACAATGAATCTGAACTTCTCTACAAACAGGCATTAGAAATGACACAACGCCTATTTACAGGCGATCATCCTGATGTGGCACTTAGTCTTCATAACTTGGCATCACTCTACGACTCTCAAGGACACTACAGTGAAGCTGAACCTCTCTACAAACAGGCATTAGAGATGTATCAACGGCTATTTACAGGCGATCATCCTAATCTGGCACTCTGTCTCAATAACTTGGCATTACTCTACAATTTACAAGGGCGCTACAGTGAAGCTGAACTTTTCTGCAAAAAGGCATCAAAGATGACACAACGCCTATTTACAGGCGATCATCCTGATGTGGCACTTAGTCTTCATAACTTGGCATCACTCTACGACTCCCAAGGACACTACAGTGAAGCTGAACCTCTCTACAAACAGGCATTAGAGATGTTCCAACGCTTATTTACAGGCGACAATCCTTCTGTGGCAAATAATCTCAATAACTTGGGATTACTCTACAACTCCCAAGGACGCTACAGTGAAGCTGAACCTCTTTACAAACAGGCATTAGAGATGTTCCAACGCCTATTTATGGGCGACCATCCTTTGGTAGTAAATAATATCACTAACTTGGCATCACTCTACAACTCTCAAGGACGCTACAGTGAAGCTGAACTTCTCTACAAACAGGCATTAGAGATGGCACAACGCCTATTTACATACGACCATCCTTCTGTGGCAAATAGTCTCATTACCTTGGCATCCCTCTACCACTTACAAAGACGCTACAGTGAAACTGAACCTCTCTACAAACAGGGATTAGAGATGTTCCAACGCCTATTTACATACGACCATCCTTCTGTGGCAAGTAGTCTTATTCTCTTGGGATCGCTCTACCACTTACAAGGACGCTACAGTGAAGCTGAACCTCTCTACAAACAGGGATTAGAGATGTTCCAACGCCTATTTACAGGCGACAATCCTAATGTGGCAGCCAGTCTCAATGCCTTGGGATTACTTTTAGAGGCTACGAACCGTTCTCAAGCAGCGTTTGAAAAAATGCACCAAGCCACTGAAATGGAGACTCGCTTAATCCGTCGTAATTTTGCCTTTAGTTCAGAAAAAGAAAGACTGCAATCAATTAAAAATAAAAGACCTAGTTTTTATATTTTCCTCTCCTTAGTTTCTCAATATTTCTCCAACTCTCCCGAACAAGTCCAAAAAGCCTTAGATGTCGTTCTCAAACGCAAATCTCTCACCGCAGCAGCGTTAGCCGCGTTTAATTTTGCCATCTACAGTCAACGCTATTCCCACATCAAACCCCAGTTCGATCGCCTCCGTTCTTTGCAAAAACAACTATTTCACCGCACCAATAACCCTCCCCTTCCAGATCCTGAAAAACCCATAGAACTTTATCGCATTCGTTTGGGAGAATATCAAAAAGATATTGCCCAATTAGAACAACAATGCCAACAATTAGAAAAAGAACTCGCTACCCAAGTTCCTGAAATTCAACTGCAAGATCAAACCGTAGATCGTCGGGCGGTTGCCTTGAAATTACCCGCCAATGCGGTATTAGTGGAATATGTGCGGTTTAATCGTTATGATTTTAGAGCCGCCATAGGCCAAAACTTGAAAGCCGCCGAATATTGGGCATTTATTTTACCCGCTGGAAATCCCGATGCCGTGCAGATGATTTCATTAGGAGAAGCTCAACCCATTGATGATTTAATTGAAAAGGTACGTCAAGTTTTATCCTTAGAAAACAATCCCCCACCTTCAGAAACAATGGCAAAGGGAGGCGCGAAAAAAAAGGTTGAAGCACTAGAAGAGCGATTAAACGCTTATCAATATAACCCCCAATATCCCAACGCCCTACGCGAAAAAATCTTTACCCCTCTCCTTTCAATTCTGCAACCTTACCAAAACATTTTTATCGCCCCAGATTCCCAATTAAGCCTGATTCCGTTTGGCGTTTTGCCCGTCGATGAAACCGGCCAACAGTTATTAAGGGATAATTATCAAATCAGTTATCTCAGTAGTGGCAAAGATGTTTTAAGATGGAAACTGGAGACAGACCGTACCGCCTCCGAATCCTTAATTATTGCTAATCCTAATTTTGACTATCCCGATCCTCCTAGTGAAGAGACATCTGAAACCCAAGATTCACATGACAATTACTTTAAGCCCCTTCGTGAAACAGAACCCCTAGCCAAAAGTATTGCAAAAAAATTAGCCATTCCCAATCTCTATTTAGGCGATGAAGCGGTAGAAACCCTGTTATCTCAAACAGCAAGTCCCCGCATTTTATTAATTGCCACGCATGGCTATTTTGAACCAGAAAGTCCCTCACTCAACCTCACCGAAAACCCCTTAGAT
Organism: Microcoleus sp. PH2017_09_SFU_O_A; assembly: GCF_020738625.1. Classification (NCBI taxonomy): domain Bacteria; kingdom Bacillati; phylum Cyanobacteriota; class Cyanophyceae; order Oscillatoriales; family Microcoleaceae; genus Microcoleus; species Microcoleus sp. PH2017_09_SFU_O_A. The sequence continues at coordinate 15,160 of NZ_JAEQCF010000072.1, read as the reverse complement.
CGCTTTGCCGTTGCCCCTGCTAATAATGCGATGATTCGTGCGGGTTTAGCCTTTGCTGGGGCAAACACTTCGCGACAAGGGAAAACTTTACCAGAGGATGCAAAGAAAATGGGGAAAGGATTATTATTAGCTCAGGATGTGGCCGGGATTGATTTATGGGAAAATGAAGTAACGATTTTAATTGCTTGTCAAACTGGCTTGGGAGACGTGCAATTAGGAGAGGGAGTTTTTGGGCTGCGGCGTGCCTTTGCGGTGGCGGGATGTAAGGCTTTAATTATGAGTTTGTGGGAAGTTCCTACCCGTGTTTCTCTGTTGTTGATGGATCGGTTTTTAAGTGATGTTGAGCAGGGTTTAGGTAAGCGAGAAGCTTTATTAAAGGCTCAATCTTATATTCGCACAATTACGATTCAGGAGTTACGACAATTTCCTCTGGGTTGTGATATTGTCGATGAGTTTATCGATGATAAAAAAGTTATTTCAGAGGAGTTTATTGAGGCTAACCCCGATTATCAATTGTTATCTCATCCCTATTTTTGGGGTGCATGGATTTCTCAGGGGGAAATGTAGAATGTCGCGTCTAGGGGCTAGAGATTCGGCTATTGGTGTCAACTTCAGACTCAAAACCATAGGAAATGTCGCTTGTAGTTGAGTCTAGATCCCCCTAAATCCCCCTTAAGAAGGGGGACTTTGAAAAGACTCTTGTCCCCCACCCCACAAGAAATTTTAACTAAGAGTGGAACAGGCATCTTGCCTGTCCTATTTCTTAGTCTCGCGTTGCGCGGACTTCGTTTGTGTAGACGCGGTTTCAACCGCCGAGGATCTTGATATAACTGGAAATTTATGAAATTATTTGATTCTGTAGTTGAAATCGATCCTAATGAATATTTCCTGAATAATGTCGCTAAGCTAATGGGCATATTAAGAAGTTTTATCGGCTCATGATATTAGTCTAAATTTGATTGAAAAATATCTTAGAGTTCTCCCGATTTTTTTCTCGCCCATGCTCGCACGGCTTTACGCAAAGAAATCCGCCCCGAATAACGATTTTGCTCGATCAATTCGGGTATTTCTTGTATCGGAAGACTTGGAAAAATTGAGCTAGTTTGTACCTCTATATATTCTTTCCCCGACCGTTGGTAGATTTTCAGTTCACCCGAATCGTAACACCAAATTTCAGGCACACCCAACCGAGCATAAATGGGAAAACGACTGAGAGATTTACTCGTTACGTCTATTTCTAAAGCCAAATCCGGCGGCGGATCTTGTTCCAAATTAAACTGGAGTTTGCCGCGAATTTTTGGCTCATTTTGGAAGTAGAAACAATTGTCTGGTTCTACTCCAGCTTTTTGGATTTCTCGCTTCCAAGTGGTTGATCCTAAACTTGCATAATCTTGCTCCAACACTTCTGCTATATCTTTAACAGTATCGCCGATCGTTTCTTTGTAGTATTCATGTTCGGGTAAGGGTGTCATAATTTCTAAAGTTCCATTGTCATAGGCGAATCTAGCAGCACGGCTTTCACCGAGATCCGCGAGCAAGTTCTCAAATTGTTGCCAACTGATATTATACATAACAACTCGATCGGCACGAGGTTTGGTTAGTAACATAACTTTTTCTCAAGAGTGTTTGACAGATAATCCTATTATAGCCGAAGGAAGTTCGGTAACGGATTTGGCTCCCATCAAGGAAATCCGCTTGACTGAAGAAGAAAAGACACAGACGAGAACAGAGAGTATTCATATCTCCTGAAATAAAACTCAGTTAAATTCATCCGTGTCTCCGTGTTCAAATCCGTGCCGTTTCTCTCTTCCTTCTGCTTAAAATCCCATCGCGCCAGCTACTGCATCCAAATTCGGAGCAATTCCTTGCTTAAAGTTGTTCTTGCTGTGATTAATTGCCGTATCTGGGTCTTTCAAACCATTACCAGTGAGTACACAAACCACCGTTGCTCCTGTTGGAACTTGGTCTTTTACCTTCAGCAAACCGGCGACAGAAGCAGCGCTAGCTGGTTCGCAGAAAATCCCTTCTTCGGATGCTAACAAGCGGTAAGCGTCGAGAATTTCTTCGTCGGTGACAGCAGAAAAACTGCCGCGGCTGGCTTCGGAAGCAGCAACAGCCTGTTTCCAGCTAGCAGGGTTGCCGATCCGAATTGCTGTCGCCAAAGTTTCTGGGTTCGCCACTGGTACACCCGTTACCAACGGTGCTGCTCCGGCTGCTTGGAATCCCATCATTCGTGGCAAACGCGAACATTTATTCACTTGGTGGTATTGACAAAAACCCATCCAGTATGCTGTGATGTTTCCCGCATTTCCCACGGGAATGCACAGCCAGTCGGGGGCGTCGCCCAAGGCGTCCACTACTTCAAACGCGCCGGTTTTTTGGCCTTCCAAGCGGTAAGGGTTGACGGAGTTGACCAAAGTTACGGGATAATTTTCAGCCATGGAGCGGACAATTTCTAAAGCCCGATCGAAATTACCGACAATCGAAATGACTTCCGCACCGTAAAGCAAAGCTTGGGCCAACTTGCCCAAAGCCACGTAACCTTCGGGAATCAACACGAAAGCCCGCATCCCCCCGCGTCTGGCGTAGGCTGCTGCCGCTGCCGAAGTATTGCCGGTACTGGCGCAAATTACAGCTTTGGCGCCGGCTTCCTTCGCCTTGGAAATCGCCATTGTCATCCCCCGGTCTTTGAAACTACCAGTGGGGTTGAGGCCGTCGTATTTCACCAGCACGCGCACGTCTCTACCGATGAGAGCGGCGATCGCAGGTGCTGGAATTAAGGGAGTATTGCCTTCTTGGAGTGTCACTACCGGCGTGGTTTCAGTCACCGGCAGGTAGGGGCGATAAGCTTCGATCAAGCCCGGCCAACCGTGAAGTTTCGGCGAGGCTGCGCGGGCAGCGGAGTTAGCAGCAGAGTCAGTTACAGGTAGAATCAGGGTCACGATGTCAATGGTTTCTAGGCTTTGGCAAAGAATTTACACTAATTTTAGCTCGATCGGTTAATTTAATGTTTGATACGATCCGTTCAGGTTAAAGTAACTTAATGGTGTGAATGTGTAGATATGTCTACTCAATTACTAATGTCAAATAATTCCTCCACTCTTTCTCGGCCTCAAGTCACGGCTAGCAATCCCGAAATCGCTAGTTCTGCTACGCTATCGACGGGTTTTGCGCGCAAAGTAGATTCGGTGAAGTGCCCCTACCAAGCCGATCAGCAAGTTAAGTTCCTGCACCTGCAAGCAGAAATCGACTCCTTGCTGCTGGAAGTCCAAACCCTCAAACAGCAACGCTCTGTTGCTGGATCTCAAGTTGCGATCGGCAAAAATTCTGCTGTGGGCAACGGCAATTACCAGTAACAACTCGTGCTAATTGTGCCGCCCCTGTGGTATAAAAAGTAAAGTTTTGTTAACCGCAGTGTTTTTTTTAACCAAAAGCGCTAGCCATTTAATCCGCGGCTAGCGATTGCTAGCATTTGCGAAAACGCGCTTGCCTACTGCTCAACTCGTCTGCTGATTGTCAGTAGCGAGCTGATATTTTATTGCGCTAATTTTGTTAAGCCATCCACATGGCACACGGAGAGTAGACATCAATTTATGACAGCATCGATCGAAAAACCACTAAATTTGACATCCGCAAGGGACACTTCCAACCTGCGCCTCAAAGATATTCTCCAAACCCTGCCGCGCGAAGTATTTGTCAAAAACCCTCGCAAAGCTTGGACAAAAGTCATCGTCAACGTTCTTCTAGTTGCTGTTGGTTATTTTGGCCTAGCAGTATCACCTTGGTATTTACTGCCCCTGATGTGGATTTTCACAGGTACCGGATTAACCGGTTTTTTTGTGATAGGCCACGACTGCGGACACCGGTCATTTGCCAACCGTCGCTGGGTAAACGATTTAGTCGGACATCTCGCATTTCTCCCGTTAATTTTTCCGTTTCACGCATGGCGTCACGGACACAATTATCACCACAAGCACACCAACAAAATTGGTGAAGATAATGCTTGGCAACCAATGACAGCAGAAAGCTACGCTGCCGCGCCCAAAGCATTACAAATAGCTTATCGTTTAATCTTCGGCCCAATGTGGTGGATTGGATCGATCGCCCACTGGGCAAAAGTACACTTTATGTGGTGGCGCTTCAAAGAAGGTCAACAACGCGAACAAGTGCGGTTTTCGGTTTTTGTGGTTTTGATCGGTGCTGCGATCGTATTTCCGACTTTAATAGCCACCACAGGCATTTGGGGATTCATCAAATTTTGGTTGATGCCCTGGATGGTTTACCACTTCTGGATGAGCACCTTCACCATTGTTCACCACACAGCGCCAGACATTTCATTTAAAGCACCAGAAGAATGGAACGAAGCCCAAGCACAACTATCGGGAACAGTTCACTGCGACTATCCCCGCTGGGTTGAGTTTCTGTGCCACGACATTAACGTGCACGTTCCCCACCACCTTTCAACTGCTATACCCTGGTACAACTTGCGCCTAGCCCACAGCAGCTTAAAGGAAAACTGGCAACCTCATCTCTATGAAACCAAATTTTCTTGGTCTTTAATGAAGCGGATTGCAGACAACTGTCACCTGTACAACCCCGCTGGTGGCTATCAAACATTAGAGGAATTTCACGCTCAAACCAAATAAGTTTGAAACGCGATAAATCCCCTAAAAACCCGGTTTTGTTAAACAAACCGGGTTTTATTAATATCACAATCCCTAGCTAGAATTTTTGATAAATCTTGCTTTTAGCGCAGTCTAGATCCCCCTAAATCCCCCTTAAAAAGGGGGACTTTGAGCATTGCCTGTCCCCCCTTTTTAAGGGGAGTAGGGGTTGACTTTGAAATTACTCTTGTCCCCCCCTTTTTAAGGGGGGTTAGGGGGGATCAGCGGGGCTAATAGTCAAACATTAGATTACATTTGACATGAAGTTGACACCAATTCCCAATTACCCATTACCAATTCCCAATTCCCAATTCCCAATTCCCCATGAAACATGATTTTCAATCCCAATAACTGTCGCAACGAAAGCGAAGTAGAAAGCAAACTCATTGTCAGTTATTTGTTGCCAAAACTCGGCTATACCCCCGACACTTGGCACCAAGAAATCGCCTTTGGGAATATTCGCCTAGACTTCCTCTCATTTGCTACCCAAGTTATCCCCATAGTGTTCGATGCAGACTCGCCCATGAGTTTAGTCATGGAGGCAAAACATCCCAAGGAAAATCTAGACCGCCATCGGCGGAAACTGAAGCGTTACTTAACAAGTTTAAGCATCCGCTACGGACTCATAACTAACGGCAAAGAGATTAGAATTTATGCAAGAGTGAGCGATGATATTCAGCTAGCATTTCAGTGCGCCGGACAAGACCTTGAAAGTAGAATTGATGAAATTATAGCTTTAATTGGCAGAGATAGTTTAAAGTTTGTAATAAATCCAGATAATCTAGAACTGGAAGATAGTAAAACTAATTTAGTTACTCCTGAGTTAATTACCGAAGTATCGGTACAACAAAACAATCCCGCCACCGCAGAACCTGAAATCATTCAAGTCTCATCCCCCGAACAAATACCTGAAGATATTTTAGTTAAATCATCCGATTTAATCATTCCCCAAACCCCGCAAAATAGTATGAAAATAATAGCAGTTTACCACAACAAAGGCGGCGTCGGTAAAACCACAACAGTAGTCAATTTAGCAGCAGCCCTGAGCAAGGAAGGTAAAAGAGTCCTAGTCATCGACTTAGACAGTCAGGCAAATACAACCTTTGCAACTGGTTTGGTCAAATTTGAAGATGAAGAACAAGATGATTTGAAAGATTGCAATATTCTTCAAGTTTTGCAATCAGAGGATTTTTACTCGATCGCCGAAGTAGCCCGCGAGTCTAATTTTTGCAATCCTAAAATCGATGTAGTTCCTTCCCACATCGATTTAATGTACTATGAAACGGAACTAAATCAACTAGATTACAGTCGCATGATTTTAATTCAAAAACTAGCGGAAGTAGAAGATAAGTACGATATTGTACTGATTGATACGCCGCCATCTTTGAATTTTTTCGCCAGAGTTGCCCTGATTGCTGCGGATTATTTAATTATTCCTTCTGACTTAAAACCTTTTGCCAATCAAGGATTGATTAATGTCAAGGATTTTATCAAAAAAGTCAATGGATTCAAAAAACAAATCGGCAAAAAACCTTTAGAAATTTTAGGCATCCTCCCTTGCAAAATCTCACCCAATCCTAAGTTTGTACAGTACAGTTTGCCCAAGCGGAGGGAGGCTATTCCCAAACGCTACGGCCTGGAAATTATGGACAGCGTAATTTATGAGAGAGAGGATTTAGCAAAGTGTGCAGAACTATTTAAAATCGTGGGCAATATGGAAATCGCCGATCCGATTTCGGTGCTAGATTTTAAACCGGATTGCACTTCATCCCAAGAATTTGAAATGCTAGCCGAAGAAGTTTTGGTAAAAATAGGTCAGTAAAAACTTATGAAAAAATTATCTCCGTCACTGGTTGCAGTCAAAAGAATTACCTCCGCAGTTCCCCGTTCCAATTTTGCCGATCGCGATTTAGATAAATTAGCTAGACTTATTTTAGACGCCGGAGGCTTGATTAATCCGATCATTGTCCGCCGCACCAGTATGGATGCTTACGAAATAGTAGACGGAAACCTTGAATACTACGCCGCGGCGAGAGCCAGGGAAATTGAACCTCTCAAGGGCGAGACAATCGGAGCATTCATCCTGGAACCAGAAAATGAAGCACTTCTCCTCGAACAACTGGAAATCCTCAGAAAAACCGCAATCAGTGAGAATCTAGGTGAAATTGAAACTCCCAAAGAGTCATTTATAACTGAGGCTTCAGTTGAAATTGAAACTGTAGAAGCCTCATCTAGTTTAGAGCAGCGAGTGACAAATATTGAAGCCCGGTTAGAAATTCAAATTCATGAATTGAAAGCTGAACACGCCCGTGAAAAAAAGGTATTGGCTGAGAGAATACAAGAAATTGAAAACCTAATTGCCCAACAATTACCTCTGTTAATTGAAGCGCAGTTGGCTAACAGAATTAATGAGTTGAAATCAGAGTCTGCATCGGAAAAGCCCTGTTTGGTAGATGCGGTACCAGAAGTTGAACAGGTAACTTCTCAACCAATGTCGCTGTTGGCCGCACTGAATACTCAAAATCCAGCTCAACTGAAAGCGAATTTTGAATATACTAAGTTAGTGAACGATAAAATTATACAACGAATCCTCGACGAAAAGCGAGATGTGAAGCCGTTTGTGTCATTTGCCAATGTGGTGGAACGTATTCAAGGGCTAGGCGACAAAACAATGATTAAAATTATTGATTACTGGCAAAATACTCATAAGTTGTGAGCCGTCTCAATTGCTTTTTTGGGGGCGGGCTAGAAGCCCACCCCACAAGAGTTAAAACCGGATTTCTGAAAGGTGATTGACTAGGAGCAAAAATACTCACAACTGGCAATTCCTGCTAAACCTGAACACGGTAGCGATCGCCCGATCGCCAAAAAAAGTAAAGATGAGTGAAGCAGTGTATAATTTGTGTCCCCCAGCCAGTTAAACTCATCACAGTCGATTTTTTGTAGGAATTGCAGTCAGTTTTGCCGTTAGCGAAGCCCTCGTTGCAGGATCGCCCGGGCCCTCACCCCACAGCCAGCCGCACAGGTACAGCACGCCGCCGATATCTCTCCCAGATTTAGAGACTCAGGCCAACAAATCCTTTAACTAACCAAAGTCTGAGTAAGGTGTTTGTCTCGCACCCTATCATTAGAGTTCTTGAGTTAGTCCTGTGGCACTTAAAACCCAGGCTGTAAAGTGCAAATATATATAATTACCCAAACACCTGATTTTAATGACAAAAGGGGACTTGTAAGAAGATGGATCGATCGCAAGATCAAAACCGAATAGTAGAATATTTGCGGATTAAGCCAATTAGTCACAGTCAGATTTATACTTCCCAAATTGCAGTACCAGAGACTCAGGGGGGAGAAATCCCTCGCGAACGTCGGGAAGCTCTCAGGAGAAGTCTCATCGAGCAAGGCAGCAACTTAATTCCTTTAATTGTACGTCCTACTGAAGCTTACAGCAACGAAGAAGAATACGAAGTTGTCTGCGGCTCAGATTGGTGTATTGTTGCGAAAGAACTCGGCCTTGAGCAAATGTGGGCTTGGGTTTTTGAAATGACCGACGAGGAGGTAGTTGCGGCTCAAGCAGAAATGGAACATTTAGCTCCGCAGCCGACTCAAAAAACTGCACAACTTGAGACTCTACTGCAACAATTTGAGCTATCATTTCAAAAAAAGGTAGAGAGTCTAACAAAACAAATAGAACAATCTGTTAAAAAGAATGAAGACCTGCTAAAAAAACAAGTAAAAGCTCTAGCCGAGCAGAACTTCGATCGCGATCAAATAACACAGATAAAGCATCTGCTAGAACAAGTTGAAAAAACATTTCATGAAAAGGTAGATAAATTGGCTAAAAAAATTGAACAATCTGGCAGCAATAGTTCTCCGAAATCGGAGGTTATTTCGGAGATGAATCTTGAAGGTGTGTTGAGACAGTTGGATGAACTGGAAAAATTGTTGTCAATCAAATTAGATCGCACTGTCCAAATAATTAATCAGTTTGTGGCTGACACGATCGCAGACGTAGAAAATGACCTAAAAAATCAAATTGCCACGCTCCGCAGCCAACTGGGAGCCGCTGCGACGCACTCAGAAATACAGCCCGAGACACCGCCGAAACAGCAGTCGAAGGCGCAGCCAAAAACCCAGGCTAAGAAGCAGTCGAAGGCGCAGTCGAAACCTCAGCTACCGCAGTTGCAGTTAGAATTGCCGTTTCCGCCCCAGCAGCAACAGCAGGAAGACGAGGAAGACTACGATACTCTTTCGCTGAGACGCTTGAAGGCGATCGGCAAAGACCGAAAAGTGCGGGGCTACGCGCGCATGAAACGACCGGAAATTCTGGCTGCGCTCAGAGAAGCTGATGGCAAATAAAGCGGTAATTGTTAAGAGTTAAAACTAATTGTTTGGTGTTCGATCGCGTTTTTATGCAAAATGCGCGATCGGGCTTTTGATACAAATTTCGGCGTTGCTGAGAAAGGAGTATGATTTGCCTCCGAAACTCGCTAGTTTCAGCAACGCCCAATTTTATTGTATTGTAAGCTGGTTTAGGCGATCGCATATCCCGTATGCTGCCGAACGTGATACGGATGAAACCCTAAAACTATCTTGTCTTTAGGCACTCCTAATTCTACAAGTTCTGCGGTAATTCCCGTTTCTATACCATCTTGTTGAATCCAGATTTTTCCGTCAATAATTTCCACATGAACGATACAATCGTGAATTCTTTTAGGCCCTTGCCAGCCATCGTGCATCAGTAAAAAATTGTTTTGTTCGCGATCGACAATAACGCTGCTTTTAATTTCTCCGTGTCCGTAAGAAATCTGGGCATAACTATCTAAAACATTGCGAACAATTTGGCGATATTCATCTAGTCTATCCATCTGATAACTGTCTCCTTTAATGAATCAAAAACTATTAGTTTAAATCTCTTGTTTTCTAGCAAAATCTGCCCAATAGGTTCAGAAAAAATTTCTGCATAAACTTCTGCACGGATTGCCAGATATATTATCCGTTCAGGTTCCGATCGCTGTAGAATATCTTCGTAAACAATATACTGTCCAACAGCTTGTTCTAAGTCATGAACTGGTGAAGCACTCACAAAACTTTTGACTTCTACAGCAATTTTGCGACCTTGTTTTTCGGCGGCAAATAGTTTTTCTGCACCTAGATCGACACTGAGAGTACGTTTGCCAATTTTTAAGGGTAGCGGATCTTTGGTTATTGTCCACCCGTCCTTTTCCAGGGCTGTTCTGACATTATTGTGGTAGATGTCTTTTGCTGGCATATTCTAAGCTTAACCATCAACTGTTACCCTAATTATATAATAACACAATGCTTTTCCCAACTCATAGCCGCGGAAAACTACTTGTCGATCGAACTTCAATACCAATTAAGGATAATATTTCTTATAGTCCGAGCAAACAGGAGTCGTGACAGTTTACAAAATCCACCTATAAGTGATGACTAATCCTATCTATCCCGGCATAACTCTCAACAACCACTACCGCATCGTCCGCGAATTGGGACACGGAGGCTTCGGGCGCACCTACCTCGCTGAAGATGCCCACCGATTTAACGAACCCTGCGTTTTAAAAGAATTTGCGCCCCAAGTACAAGGAAGTTACGCCTTACAAAAATCCGAGGAACTCTTCGAGCGCGAAGCCGGAGTGCTCTACAAACTGCAACACAATCAAATTCCGCGCTTCCGCGAAATGTTTCGCGTCAGTATAGTCGATCGAGGCTACCTATTTCTCGTCCAAGACTACGTACCCGGTCAAAATTACCGCTTCCTGCTGGATGCCAGGAAGCGTCAGGGTTTGCGGTTCATCGAAGCAGAAATCAATCAACTGCTGATTCAAATTTTGCCAGTCCTCGAATACATTCACTCCTTGGGAGTGATTCACCGCGACATCTCCCCCGACAACCTAATTCTGCGCTTGTCTGACGGAATGCCCGTGCTCATTGACTTCGGCGGAGTCAAACAAATCGCCGCCACCGTAGAATCTCTATTTGCTGAAACTGAAGCTAACGCCACTCCCACCCCCGCGACTCGCATCGGCAAACTCGGCTATGCTCCCGTCGAACAGATGCAAATGGGGATTGTGTCTCCCCACAGCGATTTGTACGCTCTGGCTGCGACGGTTTTGGTGTTGTTGACAGGGAAGGAACCGCATGAATTGCTCGACAGTCAGACACTGAATTGGAACTGGCGATCGCACTGTTCTCTCTCTCCGAATTTGTCCCTGGTGCTGGATAAAATGCTCGCTCAGCAGCCGAACCAGCGTTACTCCTCGGCTCGCGAGGTTTTGCTCGCTCTCTCCGGCAATCCGCTGTTACAGCCACAGCCACAGCCATCCCCACAGCCGGATTTGGGACTCACGCAGCCACCGCCGGACTACACACCTCTGGCCGCACCCATACCCGTGCCAGCCCCCGCCCCGAAGCTTCCGGGAACTCCAGTGCGAGTGGCCACGATCGGCAATCAGCAAAAGATGCCTGCTTGGAAAATGTTTTTGTTCGTAGTGGCGGTGCTATCGAGTATGGGCGGAGTTGGCTGGTTTGCGGGCAATTATGTGTTAAACCTGCAATCAAAAGTGCAGAAGATTCCCGTGACTCCGGGCCCGAAGCAGCAGCAAGAGGATGCTTTGCGCGATCGCTACTCTCGGCTTAAAATTGACGATCGATTCTACAACGGTTACGTCAACCTTGTAGATGAGAATTTCTATGCCAAATACCCAGAATTAAACGGGCGGCTGTTAAAAGAAGGCGACGAGGATCGCCAATGGCGCGAAAAGTGGCAGAAAATCGGCGACGACTTGCTCGACAAGCTCGAAAACCTCAGCAGCGATGCCAGAGCGCGGTTGGGCAGTTACGAGACTACAGATCTCGATCGCTCCAAAGCCGAGGTTAACAAGCTGAATTTGAGCAGTCGAGCGCTGTACGATTTGGCTGATGCCAAGTTCTTTTATTGGTTTCCACAGCACCCACGGAATAAAAATATCATCGGTTTGCCGATCGGACAAATTTGGCAAGCAATTACCGCCGACGCCCTCGCCTCTTTGCAAGCAGGAGCAACTCTTGAAAGCGTCGAATTTGACCGCCGCGCGAACAACAAAACCCTTAAAGGAAATCTCAAGCCCGGAGAAGGCAAAGCTTACATTGCCAGGTTCGCCCAAAATCAGATTTTGAGCGTAAATTTGCAAGCTCCGCGCAAATCAACTCTGCTATCAATTTATTCTCCTGGGCGCACCAACAAAGCCAAGGCTTTACTGGAAGATGCAGAGGAGGTGAGTTGGTCTGGAACTCTCGATGATGCTGGTTTTTATGAATTCGTGGTGGTTTCTCAGTCATCCGAGGCGATCGCCTACGAGTTGAATCTGGAGACGAAATAACCCCCATCCCAAAACGGATCTTAGCCCCCGACTCCTGTCGCGGTCGAAAATTTGAGACTCCCGTTCAAGCTCACTGACTCATCGGTCGGAGTAAATCTAAAATCGACTCAAGGCTATTGACGCCTTGAGGGCGATCGAGCCATAATGAAGTAATCCCGAGCGGGTAAATTTTCCGGTTCAAACAAAGAATATGCTGAGATTTGCGATCGTAGCTTTAGTAACTTTGGGATTAGTATTAATGACTGCATTAGGTTTATCTTCTGCCAGTGCGACAGTCAGCAATCCCGAATTTTATGCTTGGAACTTTGCCTCTGTAGGCAGCAGCGAGTTAGTTTGCAAAAAGACACTTGTAGTTCCGCGAGACCTCATCATTCCGTCATCATCAATGCAAGCTGTCAGTATCAATTCTGCAATTGTAGATGACAAGTTTTGCGCGAATTCCACTAAACCTGTGAATTAAGGCAGCGCATCCTATGATGTCCCCTGAAACGACAAAATAAAATTGGCTTGATCGTTCGGACTTTAGTCCGCATCCATCAGTCCATCCTATGATGTCCCCTGAAACGACAAAATAAAATTGGTTTGATCGTTCCGACTTTAGTCCGCATCCATCCCAGGAATGAAGCCAGAACGATCGAACACTTTTTAAAGCGAATTGACCCGATATTATATAAAACTTGCCGCTATCCGCGCAGTAGTGAAAGTGTTGGCGGCATTTTTTATGAGAAACAACAATATTTTTTATTAAAATTTATTAAAATAGTCGGGCGCAACAGTTGTATGCCTTTGAAAGCGATCGAAAACTATTGCGAATTTTGCCAATTCTTTGATTGTCACTTAAGAACCGAGGGAAAATCTTTAGCCATTTGGCTAAAAATTTATTAGCTAATTGGCCTAATCAGTAACTGTCAAGTTTGAGTATGCTAGAGTTAGTCAGGTTCTGATATATAGTGCCATCTGTTATCTAAGTATCATGCTCAAAATTTTAGTCATTGAAGACGACGAATTAATCCGGGAGACTCTTGTGCAACTCCTGGAATCTCACAGCTACCGAGTTATCGTGGCAGAAAACGGTCGATTTGGGGTGCAGATGGCACTTTCGGAGATCCCAGACTTAATTTTGTGCGACGTACAGATGCCGGAACTCGACGGTTATGACGTGTTGCGGACTCTGCGACAAAACTCCCTGGCTGCTACAATTCCATTTATTTTCCTCACGGCTCAAAGTGCCAAAACCGATTTTCGTCGGGGGATGGAATTGGGGGCTGACGATTACCTAACAAAGCCGTTTACTAAGGCTGAATTGTTGGGAGCGATTGCTTCTCGCGTCTCGAAACGGCAAACTATTACCCAACCCCTGACAGTTGCGCTTCACCAAGCAGAAGCCAGACTCAAAGATTTAGCTAACGACTCTACAAAGGTTTGTGTCCTCTCCCCTGAAAAGTTGGCTCTAGAAGCTCTGCTGCGCCACGCTTTAGCACAAGGTGAGTTTCAAGTATACTATCAGCCCCAGGTGAATATTGCTACCGGACAAGTTATCGGCGCTGAAGCTTTGGTGCGCTGGCAAAATCCCGATCGAGGTATAATTTCTCCCGCTGAATTTATTCCCTTAGCCGAAGAAACAGGTTTAATTATTCAGATTGGCGAGTGGGTACTGCTTTCAGCTTGCGCTCAAGCGGCGAGTTGGCTGGCGGCGGGGTTCTCGCCTTTTACGATATCAGTAAATTTGTCGGCCCGGCAGTTATCCGACCCCGAACTCAAGGCCCGAATCGTGCAAATATTAGAAACTACAGGCTTGGAGCCTGCAAATTTAGAATTAGAAATGACCGAAAGCGCTCTGGTAGAAAATGCGACAGTCGCAGGCGCAACTTTAAACGAACTTAAAGCTCTCGGAATTCGGATTGCCATTGACGACTTCGGCACCGGTTATGCTACTTTAGGATATCTCAAGCAATTTGCTTTTGACAGCTTAAAGATCGATCGCATTTTCGTGCGAAATGCCAGCGAAGACGCTCAAAATGCTGCTATTACCACAGCAGTAATTTTGCTGGGTCACAGCTTAAATATGACAGTAATTGCAGAAGGAGTAGAAACAGAAGCAGAACTAGCTTTCTTGAAACAGCACCAATGCGATATCATGCAGGGGTATCTGTTCAGCCGCCCCGAACCGGCAGCGATAATTGAAAGTATGTTGATTGCCAACCAGCGTTTGTTCGCTCAGCCCCCAGTAGCAGCACCTGCTCGTGTTATACCTTTTGTCCCTGTCTCCGAACCCGAAAAATCTAAAAACCTTACCATGTCAGGTCTAGGAATAGTCTAAGTGTTACCAGGATTTCTGTATGATAAAATGAAATTCTTTGGCTCTTCATTAAGTAGGTAGGCGCTATCAAACTGAACCATGTAACAGTATGTAAACAGGGCCCAGGAGTGCTACTTTCTTGGCATTTGGATAGTTTACAATTATTACATAGTGACGTTTGGTAGCGCTTACCTACTAGCGCGTTATGCTGAATAAGTCTGTAAGCTAGGCCTAAACCCTTACCGGGCAATCAGCCTAGTTATGATTCTTAGCCTTTGAGGCTTGGGGGCAAAGTTTAGGCTAGAAGCCGGGATTTTACAGCCAAGCGATCGTGCTTAATGAAAAATTCAGCAAAAAAGGTACTGAAGAGCCAATTCTTTCTTTTAGCTGCTTTTTTCTGCGGAAAAGTTGACGCTCCCTCTTGAAAAGTTGTAGCTTTTTGAGAGCATTCTCCTGTTGATTGATTTACTGAATTTTGATTGAATTATCTGAATAATGTGTTAAACTAGCCGAATATTCAGCATTATTCACTTTTGGCTACTCAACCCCAAGGCAAGCAGCCGAACATTTTGGAGTTTGCCTACATACGCTCAGGCGATGGGAAAAAGATGGTATTATTACCGCCATTCGCACACCCTCCGGTCAACGACGATATTTAATTAATTCTGATGCCGGATTTAGCAAAACTAATCAAAGAACTATCCTCTACGCCAGAGTCGACCGTCTGCATCAAAAAGCCGACCTTGACCGACAAATTGCAAAATTATTGGAACTCTATCCATCAGCCGAACTCATTACCGACATTGCCAGTGGGCTTAACT
>NZ_JAEQCF010000071.1:0-37138 GCF_020738625.1 Microcoleus sp. PH2017_09_SFU_O_A | reverse complement strand
GATCGCGTTTGAGGAAGGAACAACAGCACCGGAGATGATGTTGTTACCCAGCATCAAGGAACCAGCAACTGGTTCGCGGATGCCGTCGATGTCCACTGGAGGAGCAGCGATGAAGGCGATTACGTAACAGATTGTTGCAGTCAGCAAGGTAGGAATCATCAAGACTCCGAACCAACCTACATAAATGCGGTTGTCGGTTGATGTTACCCAGTTGCAGAATTGCGACCAGATATTGGCGCTTTCGCGCTGTTGTAAGGTTGCCGTCATGTGTTTATGATTGCTATTGGTTTTTCAATGTTCGGATGATGTCTCTATTATTAACGGTATCGTTAAGGTTTGTAAAGGCCTGTAACGACAGCTTAACTGATGAGAGTCATCAGGAAAGCTGATGAAACGATCCAGAGGCGAAAAAAGCCCATTATTTGGTGGAACCCGCACGCGAGTCCGTTGCGGACTGTGGTGCAAGATGCCAGATTGATGCTGTAGGGGCAATCCCTCGCAGTTGTCGCAATGTATATATATAGTGTTTTGTAGGGGACATCTTCCCCGTGGTAGCCGCGCGCGATCGGGATGCGGCGCTGTGTCTGAGCTTGGAAAATTGCCAAAAGAATATAGATGCGGGGCGGGGAATGCCAGTCTGAAGGGGACTCAGCGGGTTTTAAACAGCTTGTTACTCCAGTCATCTATATTATAAAAATGCTGTAGCAGTTGCGTGCGTAAGCCAGCTTCGATCGGGGTAGCGTTCGATCGACAATTCAACTCGTGCGATCGCCAATCTAGCGCACTGAGCCTTAATCAATAATTATCAAACCAGAGCGAGCAAATCCTCTCTAAAGTTAGTTGAAAAAAAATTAAATTGAGTTAATACTTATCAAAATAAACAACTATCAATACTTAATAAACTAACCACAAGAGAGTTAAACCCATGTCAGAAAATTATCTAGGATTAGATACAGAAGATTACGAGTCCCTCAAAAGCGAGATAAAAACCCTCAAAGCGCGCGTTGCCGAACTAGAGTCGGCATCGAAACCCGAACCCGCTATCGTTGCCAAACAAAAGGCGCTATTTGCTGTAGTGACCAAAATTCGCGAGTCGTTAGACTTAGATATTATTTTTCAATCAACCGCTCGGGAAGTTCGCCAACTGCTGAATGCCGATCGAGTAGCAATATTTCGATTTTACCAGCAGTCAGGATTTGACGACGGGGAATTTGTGTCAGAAGACGTGATCCCAGAGTTTCATTCAGTAAAAGCTGTAAAGGTGCACGATCACTGCTTTGGTAAACAATATTCAATGCGGTATCAGCAAGGAAGAATTCAGGCAGTCAATGATATCAATCAAGCCGGATTGAGCGATTGCCATATAGCTGTTCTTGCTCAATTTAATGTCAAAGCAAACTTAATCGTACCTTTAATCAAAAGAAATAAACTTTGGGGATTGCTCTGCATTCACCAATGTCGCGCCCCACGCCAGTGGCAGCAAGATGAAATTGACTTTGCCAGTCAAATTGCGGTGCATTTAGGAGTAGCAATACAGCAAGCAAAACTTTTAGATGAAGCTCATAGGCGGTCAACAGCACTCCAGACTACTCTAGAGGAGCAATTGCGAAAACGCACAGAAGAGCTGGTTAAGGAAGCAGACCGAGAACGAGCCATAACTCGGATGATTGATAAGATCCGCCAAACCTTAGATATGGAAACAATTTTCCAGACAGCAGCGACAGAAGTTCGCAAACTTTTGAATGTCGATCGCATTGCCATTTATCAATTCCGTGAAGACTATTTCGGCGACTTTATCTTTGAATCTGAATCGGGAAACTGGCCGAAATTGGTAGGCAGCGGCTGGGAAGATCCCTACTTAAACGAACACCAAGGAGGTCGATTCCGGTGTGCGGAAACCTTTATCGCTGATGATATCTACAATGCCGGCCAGAGCGATTGTCACATAGAAGCTTTAGAATATTTTGGTGTCAAATCCTGTGCGGTAGTTGCGATTTTTAAAGGAGAGAAACTCTGGGGATTGCTCAGTGCCTTTCAACACACAGGTGCGCGTCACTGGGAAGACACAGAAGTAAAGTTACTGAATCAAATTGCCACTCATTTGGGCGTGGCTTTGCAGCAATCCGAGTACCTAGAACAAATACAGTTTCAAGCTAAACAGCAGGCGAAAGCAGCCGAACAGGAACGCACATTAACTAGAGTAATTGAACGGATTCGCCAGACGCTAAATATTGACAAAATATTTAGCGCAACAACTCAAGAAGTACGGCAAATTCTCAATTGCGATCGGGTTGGAGTGTACCGTTTTTTTCCAAACTGGAGCGGGGAATTTGTGTCGGAGTCGGTAGCAGAAGGTTGGATACCTTTAGTAACTGATAAAATTAAAACAGTCTGGCAAGATGATTATTTACAAAAAACTGAGGGTGGCAGGTATCGCCATCAAGAAATTTTTGTAGTTGATGACATCTATAAAATTGGTCACTCTCCATGTCATATCGAAATTCTGGAACAAATTCAAGCCAAAGCATATTGTGTAGCGCCTGTTTTTGTGGGGGAAAATCTCTGGGGTTTGCTAGCAGCTTACCAGAACTCTGGTTCCCGTGAGTGGGAAGCAGGAGAAGTGAGGTTGCTGGCTCAGGTTGGCAGTCAATTGGGAGTAGCTATGCACCAAGCAGAATTGCTCGATCGCACTAAAAAGCAGTCCTGGGAATTGCGGACGACTTTGGCAGACTTAAATGCGATCGTTGACAATTTGGCTGACGGGTTATTAGTCACTGACATTGAAGCTAAAATTACCAGGTTTAATCCGGCACTGCTGGCGATGTTTGAATTAAAAGATGTTGACCTGAAGGGGAAAAAAGTATCCGAAATCTTTCCTAAAAAATTAGCCCAATTGGTTGAGGCGACTGAACATAGAGAGGGAGAAATTGTGACGCTGGAAGTGGAACTAGAAAATTCTAGGATAGGTCAAGCTTTAGCGACCACTATTCTGAAAGAAGCGGTAAAAGACGAAGCAGATCGATCTCTAGGTTCGGTGATTTTGATTCGAGATGTGACGGTGGAACGAGAAGTTGACCGAATGAAAACTGATTTTCTGGCTACAGTTTCTCACGAACTGCGGACGCCTTTAACTTCGGTTTTGGGTTTTGCTTCGCTGATTAAAGAAAAACTAGAAGAAGTGATTGTTCCCGGAGTCGTATCGGAAGACAGAAAAATCAAAAAAGCTTTAAATAAAGTTGCAGATAATATTAACATTATTGTCTCAGAAGCTGAACGGCTGACATCTTTAATTAATGATGTTTTGGATATTGCTAAGATGGAAGCGGGGCGAGTTGAATGGCAGTTACAGCCGACAAATCCAGTGCAAATCTTAAAACAGGCGATCGCCGCTACGTCATCTTTATTAGAAAAGAATAATTTAAAGTTGATTAAAGATTTTAGTCCCGGACTGCCACAGGTATTAGTAGACCGGGATCGCATGGTTCAAGTCGCGATCAATTTAATCTCGAATGCAGTCAAGTTCACAGAATCAGGTTCTGTCACCTGTCGGGCAAGAGTAGAGGGTGACGAGCTGGTTATTAGCATTATTGATACTGGCATCGGCATTGCACCAGAAGACCAAAGCAAAGTTTTTGAAAGATTTAAACAAGTGGGAGATATCCTGACCGAAAAGCCTAAAGGCACTGGCTTGGGGCTGCCAATTTCTAAACAAATCGTTGAACACCACGGCGGTAGAATTTGGCTAGAAAGCGAGTTAGGCAAGGGCAGCACTTTTTTCTTTAGTATACCGCTAGTTAAAAATATTGAGTCGGTGGAAAAATGCAAAATTATCAATGATTTAATCGGGCAACTGAAACAGCAAGTGCTCAGCAGAACTCCGCTCGGCGTTAAAGGAGGCCAGCAACTTTTAGTTGTTGACAATGAGCCTAACATCCGAGATATATTGAGGCAGTCACTGGAACAAGAAGGATATAAAGTCGCGGAGGCAATTAACGGTAGAGATGCTATTTCTCAGGCTAAAGCAGTCAAACCGGATCTGATTATTTTAGATGTAATGATGCCTCACATCGACGGTTTTGATGTGGCGGCAGTTCTCAAAAATGACCCAGAAACTCGGGGGATTCCGATTATCATCGTGTCTCTAATTCAAGACAGAGACAGGGGCTGGCGTTTGGGAGTTGACAGGTATTTTACCAAGCCTATAAATATAGCGGGACTGTTAAAGGAGATCGGCTTGCTGCTGCGACAAGGGATGTCTAATAAGACGGTGTTGGTCGTTGTTAACAATGCTTCTACTTTCAAAATTTTGTCGGCTGCGTTGCTTTTTCAGGGATATAATGTGATGGAGGCATCTGATGTTACAGAATGCCTGGATCGAGTGAGAGCGATCGAGCTGGATTTAATTATTATTGACGAAGCCTTATCTCAAGAGCAAGAATTAGTCAAAAAATTGCGCCTTACTAAGGGCTTGGAAAAAGTCTCCATAATTGTTTTGGGAGATATTGTAGAGGATAACGGGCTGAGCAAACACATTCATGGGAAATTGTTGTGAAAAAAGTTTTAATTGTGGATGACGAACCGAATATTCTGATTTTGATGGAGCAGGCTCTAGAAAAGTTGGAAGATGAGGATGATGTAGAGTTGCTGACTGCGAGAGATGGAGTTGAGGCGTTGAACAGAATTAAGGAAGAAAAGCCGGATTTGGTTTTTCTCGATGTGATGATGCCGAAAATGAGCGGGTTAGAGGTATGCAATACGGTTAAAAATGAACTAGGTATGGAGGACGTTTACATTATTATGTTGACAGCTAAGGGACAAGAATATGATAAGCAAAGCGGTATGGCTGTGGGGGCAAATCTTTATATGACTAAACCTTTTCGCCCGAAAGAAGTGCTGGTCAAAGCTAGGGAAATTCTGGGTTTGACGGCACAGATGTAGCGAGAGGTATACAATCAATTCACAAGAATATTTTTTGGTTTTTGGTGGTTGCTAGCCTGCCCAAAAACGGATACAATCCCCCGGCTATAGTCGTGGATGCTCCAAAAATTTTAGACTAAGTTTCAAGCTCCCAGAGTTATCTGCCCTTGTAAATCTAAAATCTAAAATCTCTATCCTCAAATTGGCTGACTGGTTACAAACGAATGAATAACGATAGATCGCTCACTCATGATTAATAGCAAAGTAAATGGTTCGTATCAATCTCAAAAAATTGATTTCTAAGAGAGATTTGCGGGTGGTTATTGAGGGCGCGCTCGGTGTTTTAGACGCTCCGATGGCTATTCGGAATGTTGAAGGGGCTATTTTATTGGGCGAAGATTGTCAGACCTACTTCAATACTTATCCTATCATCCTAGCCGATGAAGTTATCGGTTACGTAACAGGAAGTCAAAAAGCAGCATTTATTGCCGATATGCTGAGTTATGCTGCCAGCGCCGACTTGGATATAAGAACTCTGGCTGTTGATACTTTAGATAAGTACGAAGAAGTTAATTTTTTGTACGATTTTTCAAGCAAAATAGCTACTTGTTTGGGTGTGGCTGAAGTCAGTCAATTGGTGGTAACTGAAGCGAAAAAGTTGATTGAGTCTACCAATATTTCAGTGATGCTAATGAATGAAAAGACAGGAAAACTGGAGATTGTTTCTGCTCGGGGTAAAGAGTACAACCATAAAACAAAAATCGGTTCCAATATGGGGATAGCAGGTCATATTTTTGTTTCTGGTAAAGCTGAAATAGTCAATGATGTATTGTCCGATCCGAGATATGTTATGGGAGACAATGAGATGCGTTCTATGATTTGTGCACCTCTAACAACTCAGAACGGTACAATCGGCGTTATCAATATTAGTCATAACGAACTTGTAAACTATACGGCACAGGATTTAAAATTATTTACGGCTTTGGCATCGCAAGCGGCCGCGGCGATCGAGAATGCGCTTTTACATGAAAGTAAATTGAAGGAAGAACGAATTAAAAATAATTTGGAAAGATACCTTTCTCCCCAGGTGGTGCGAGCAGTTATCGAAGCTAAAGGAGATATTTCTCTAAATCCAACTAAGCGCAATTTAACGGTGCTTTTTTCGGATATTAGAGATTTTACTACTAAGTGTGAGGAGCTGCCTGCTGAGAAAATAGTGATGTATTTAAATGAGTATTTCACGGAGATGGTAGAGGTAATTTTTAGTCATGAAGGTACTGTGAATAAGTTTGTGGGAGATATGATTGTAGCAATGTTTGGGGCGCCTTCGGAGGTGGCCGATCGCGAAAGGAAGGCGATCGAAACTGCGATCGATATGCAGCGACGGATTGGGAGGATGTCGGTTCCTTGGATTACGGATAATTTTCTGACTGGTATTGGGATTAGTTCGGGGGAGGTAGTTGTTGGTAATATTGGTTCGCCGCAGCACATGGATTATACTGCAATAGGGGATGAGGTGAATATTGCATCTAGGTTGCAGTCAATGGCTGAGGGAGGACAAATTTTGGTGAGCGATAGTGTGTACAGCGTTACTAAAGATATGTTTGAGTTTAGGAAAATTGGCTCTGTGATTGTTAAAGGTAAGAAGAAAGCTGTCGAAACTTTTGAGGTGATTTATCATGAATGAAGTCAGTAGTCATTAGTCATTAGTCATTAGTCATTAGTTATTAGTCATTAGTCAGTATGATAGGTCGGACACGGCAGTGCCGTTTCCCTACCGCGATCAATTGTAGGGAAACGGCACTGCCGTGTCCTGATTTCTTAGCCGTGTCCTGATTTCTTAGTCATTAGTCATCAGTTAGTAGTTATTAGTCAGATGGCAGAAAAAAGAGGGAAAAACATCTAGTTTTGCAGTATTGTCTGTTTATTTGCTAAGCTAGAGGTTGCGCTCTCTCAATAAACCTTATATTTATGCACAGGTTATTAACTGGGAAACTGCGAGTAGACTGTTTAACAATACCGATCGCTAATCTTCCAGCAAATCTATCGGGTACTAAAATTGTACAGCTTACGGACTTTCACTATGACGGGGAGCGGCTGTCGGAATGGTTGCTAGAAGAGGCGATTGTGGCGGCTAATGAAGCGGAACCAGACTTAATTTTTTTAACCGGAGATTTTATTACCTACGATCCGGCGCCTATTTACGGCTTGGTGCAGCGATTGAAAAATTTGCAAAGTCGGGTGGGAATTTACGCTGTTTTGGGCAATCACGATCACTATTATCCAGGGGCAAAAATTAAGGTTGCTAATGCTTTGAATAACGCAGGTATTCGGGTTTTGTACAATGAAGCGATTTATCCTTTGGGGTCTGAATTGGCTTTAGTTGGGTTTGCAGATTTTTGGTCTGGCGATTTTGCACCTGCGCCTCTAATGGCATCAATCAATCCGGCGATTCCTCGGATTGTATTGTCTCACAATCCTGATACTGCTGAAAATCTGCAACAGTGGCGGATTGATTTGCAGTTTTCGGGACACACTCATGGGGGTCAAATTGTGATTCCTGGTATCGGGCCTTTGTATGCTTGGGTGAGAAAAATTGGTTATTTGATTCCTGAAGGAATCCGAAAATTTGTTCCTTTTGTGTCGGCTTGCGATCGAGTAGTTCGTCACTGGGAATGGGCTAGCGGTTTGCATCGGGTTGGGAGTAATTGGTTGTACGTGAATCGCGGTTTGGGTACTTATGCGCCGGGGAGGTTATTTTGTCCGCCGGAGGTGACGGTAATTACTTTGGTTTGTCAAGATATGTAGGGATTGCTTTAGGGTGTGAAGGAAGAATGCTTCGGATGGAAGATGGAACCGCGAAGACGCAAAGGACACGAAGGAAGATGAAAGATGAGCAGAATTCCTATTATTAAGTGGGTTCTGCAAAGCGATAGCCTCTGGCGTAAAAGGAAGAATGCTTCGGAAGAAAGATGGAACCGCGAAGGCGCAAAGGACACGAAGGAAGATGGAAGATGAGCAGAATTCCTATTATTAACTGGGTTCTGCAAAGCGATAGCCTCTGCCGTAAACTGTGTGAATTAGGACGGATTCGCTAGGGGCTTCTATTTTGCGGCGCAGGAGGCGAATTTGAGCTGCTAATACGTTGCTGCTGGGTTTTTCTGCTTCACTCCACAGGTATTGGTGGATTTGTTCGTGTGTTAGTATTTGACCGGGATGTCGCATTAGGTATTCTAATAGTTGACATTCTTTTTCTGATAGGTCAATTGTTCGATCGCCCCGATAGGCTATTTGATTGTCGTAGTCTAGCTGTAAATCTGCAACTTGCAGGCGCCCGACAGCCACTTCGGGGTCAAAAGTAGGGGGGCGGCGCAGTAGGGCGCGGACTCTGGCTAGGAGCTCTCGCAGTTCAAAAGGCTTGACTAGATAGTCGTCTGCGCCTGCGTCGAGTCCTTGTACGCGATCGTCTAGGGTGTCTTTGGCGGTGAGAAATAGGACTGGGGTATTCCGTCCTTGCGATCGCAATTGCTGACAAATTGCTAATCCGGTTTGTCTCGGCAGCATCCAATCCAAAATTAGCAAATCGTAATTTCCCTGCATTGCTAAATTGCTGCCATTTGCGCCGTCAAATGCGACATCAACGGTATAACCCTCGCGGGTTAAAACTCGACTCAAAGGGTCAGTCAACTCAACTTCATCATCAACTAAAAGAATCCGCATCCTGATTTTAGGTTTTAGACTTTTGATTTGAGCATGAATTACACAAAACTTGCAAACAAGCAGGTTTTGTAGGGGGAAATTCCCCGTGGTTGCCATCTGTGGTGAGGTGGCGATCGCGACCTTTTGAGGTTAAGTAAACTGATTTTTGCTAGATTTTAAGATGTGCAATACTTTCCGATTCGCTGTAAGCTGCTGCTAGCCATTCCTGCATTGCAGGTAGTGCCAACAGCGCATCAGCATAAGCTTGTGCTTGTGCATCTAATTTGACTTCGTAGGTGACAAAACGCATGACAACGGGGGCAAACATGGCGTCAGCAATTGTGAATTGTCCGAACAGCATATCGCCACTGGTGCCGAATTTTTGGCGGCATTCGCGCCAAATTGCCAAGATGCGATCGATCTCTGCTTCGACACCGGGCGTCATTCCTTCTCCCGGATAGCGGTTGCGGCAGTCCATCGGCATATTTTCGCGGAGATTTTGGAAGCCTGCGTGCATTTCGGCACAGATGGAACGGGCGATCGCCCGTTGCGCTACATCCGCCGGCCATAAATCATTTGCAAAGCGTTCTGCAACGTACTCGCAAATTGCTAAAGATTCCCACACTTTCAAGTCGCCATCAATTAAAACTGGCACCTTTCCCGAAGGAGAATAGCGCCGAATTTCCCCATGGGTTGTCGGCCCGTCTAGGGGGATTCTCACTTCGGCAAAATCTATTCCAGCTTGTTTCATCGCCAGCCAAGGACGCAGCGACCAAGACGAATAATTTTTGTTGCCGATTACCAGAGTCAATTTGGTCATAGTTTTACTTTCAGCTATCATCTATTTAGCAGACAATCCTTAAGAAAATTCGATTTAACTCAGCCTCAATACAATATATTATACACAAACACAATTATTAGCAATACCTGAACTTATTTTGATATTTGAACAATTTGTGCTATTGTGGTTGAGGAAAAAGCTGTTTCCGCTCGGGCAGCGCCGATTCCGCATCCCAAATTAAGCAATTTACAATCGCAAATCAATATGATTACCGTAGCACTTCCCAAAGGCGGACTGTTAGGAGATAGCATTCGACTGTTTAAATCCGTTGGATTAGACTTCAGTGCTTTTCTCGATTCCTCTAACCGCCAACTTCAAATTTATGACACTACCGGAACGGCAAAAGCTTTGCTAGTAAGGACGCACGATGTGCCGGTTTATGTGGAATACGGTCAAGCTGATTTGGGCGTTGCGGGTTATGATGTTTTGCGGGAAAAAACTCCGAAAGTTGCAAATTTAATTGATTTACAATTTGGCAAGTGTCGGCTGTCGGTGGCGGTGAAGGAATCTAGTTCTTACAGACGCAGTGTGGATTTGCCTCCTCACGGTAGAGTTGCTTCTAAGTTCGTACACTGTGCAAGGGAATATTTTCATAATTTGAATTTGCCGGTGGAAATTGTGCCGCTTTACGGTTCTGTGGAGTTGGGGCCGATTACGGGTATGTCGGAGGCGATTGTGGATTTGGTTTCGACTGGCAAAACTTTGCGGGAAAATGGTTTGGTGGAAATTGATGTTTTGTTTCAAAGTTCGGCTTATTTGATTGGTCATCCTTTGAGTTATCGTTTGAATTCTGGCGGAGTTAATGAGTTGATTGGGAAGTTGAGAGAGCAGGTTTTGACGGCGGTTTGATGTGCGATCAAATTAGGATCAGTCCAGGATGTAACAGCCACTCTTATGGAGTTAGTTTTTAAGTACGTAGTTGCGATTGGGTGCTAAGAGCGCTGAAGCGCAACTACGTACCTTCTATGAAAGAGCGCTGAAGCGCAACTACGTACCTTCTATGAAAGAGCGCTGAAGCGCAACTACGTACCTTTTTTATTTATCTCATTTCGGAGCTGATATTGGCAGGTATAAGACCTAGTTTTTCTTGGCATTTTTCTATATAAAAACGGGTCACTGTATCAGCAGGGTTTTGTTCGATTAGTTGCTGAAAATATCCCAAGGCGGCGACAAATCTTTCGGATTGCCATCCTTGAATTCCTTTGTCAAATAAAGCCTGGGTAAGCTGCTTGGCTTCAGAGTCGGGACTGGATGCTGGCCAGATTTCGTAGATTTCAATAGCTTGCTGTTTGCCGCGCGGCGTTACTCGATCGATCCAGCGATAGTAATAGTTGTGGGTGGGCGAATGGCTGTCGGCTGCTGTTGCGTGAGAAGTGGAAATCATATTCTCCGGTGTTTCCACTTCCAAGTCGCACTTTAATAATAAACTTTCTTTTGAGCTTGAGTTCGGACTTATGCTATTTAGAAATTCTCTCGCATGAACGATCGCATTTTCGCTAACAATTATTTGGCAACCGTATATTTTAGTTAAATTTTCTAACCGAGAAGCTGTATTTACCACATCGCCGATGACTGTAGAGTCCATCCGGCGATCGGAACCCAAGGTGCCGATCATGCCGATACCTGTGTTAATTCCAGTACCGATATTGACGGGATATTCTAAATTGTATTTGTGGCGCTCGACATTAAATTCATGCAAACTTTCTTGCATGGCTACTGCGGCTTCGATCGCATTTATAGCGTGAGAATGCGGTTGGTCAAATACTGCCATGATAGCATCGCCGAGGTATTTGTCAATAAACCCGCCGTGGGAGGTGATGCAATCGTTCATTTTCGTAAAAAAAGCGTTCAACCATTCAAAGGTTTCGCGTGCTTCTTGAGATTCTGCGATCGCCGTAAACCCGCGAATGTCGCAAAATAAAATAGTCAGCTCTTCTTCTGTGACATTGCCCAACTGAATTGATTCTATCCCTTGGGGCGCAATTCGTTCGAGAAGCTGTTCCGGGACAAATAGGTGAAATTTTTCGGAAAGATATTCGTTGGCCTCCCAGGCGGCGGCAATTTGGCGCTTGCTTTGCTCTTTTACCTGCTGGTTGAATTGGGAAGACACAACTTGCGATCGCATTTGGCTCAACTGCAAAATATTTTCAACTTTCGCCAGCAGCAAGCGACTGTTAAAAGGCTTGGTTAAATAATCGTCGGCCATAATTTCTAACCCTCTGAGGCGAGAGGTATCGTCATCGAGAGCAGTCAAAAAAATTACCGGTACAGTTTGCAAAGCCGTATCATTCCGCAGGATCTCGCACACATCAAAACCGTCCATATCCGGCATCATAATATCTAGTAAAATTAAATCCGGTCGAGATACACGGGCGAGGGAGAGGGCTTCATCGCCCGATCGCGCTGATACTGTGGCGTATCCTTTCATTTGCAATAACTCTTCCAGTAAAATTAGATTAGCTGGCTCGTCATCAACCAACATGATGCAGGGCGACTTGTTTGACATGGAATATGATGTATATTGAATTTAGCTCGGGACTGGCGCGTGTAGATGCTCGAAACCTGGTTGATTCGTATATTTCTAGTTATTAAACTCGATATTTTTGGCAGGAACCGGGTTTCTGAGGCAAGTGCGCGCAAGTCCTATAGAAATTTATCTACTATTGAGTCTAACGTTTTCACTTATAAATTGTAATAAATGGCACTGCTGGAACTGCAAATAATTATTGTTAGTTGAGAAAAGAACGGACTGTAGCGATCGCCAAATTCAGATCCAGCGGCTTGCTCAAATAAGCAGAAGCGCCAGCCTCCAAACATCGATCGCAGTCACCAGCCATCGCCATCGCCGTCACCGCAATCATCGGTACCGACTCCCAGACAGGATTTGCTTTCACTCGGCGCATCAACTCAAACCCATCAACATCGGGTAACTGAATGTCCATCAAGATCAAATCCGGCAGCAACTCGGGCGCAGTAGAGGCGGCAAGGATGCGATCGAGCATTGACGAACCATCCGCGATAATCTCTACCCCGTAGCCCTCCAATTCCATCACCTCTGAAATTAACATTTGGTTAAAAGGTTGGTCTTCCACCACCAGAATCCGCTTGCTGCCAAGTGGTAATGCGATCGCAGAAGCAGGAACTAACTTAGCATCCAAAGCACAAGCAGCAAAGCTGCCCAACTCTTGACGCATCTCCGTCAAAGGCAGCCAAACGCGGAACAAACTGCCGCGATCGCAAATAGATTGAAAAGAAACAGTTCCGCCGTGCAATTCCGCCAGACGCTTAGTCAAAGCCAAACCCAAACCTGTACCTTCGTGGCGCCTAGTCAGGGAAGAATCCACCTGTTGAAAAGGTCGAAATAGCAAGTGCCAGCGATCCTGAGGAATGCCGATACCCGAGTCTTTCACCTCAAGACAAAAGTAGGGAGTGCTGGCATTTACAGGAGAACAATCAGGGCGGTAATCGCCATTAATTTCATTGCCGTAGGCCAGACGCCCGCTAAGTTTAACTTGTCCCCGTTCGGGGGTAAATTTGATAGCATTGGAAAGTAAATTAATCACAATTTGTCGCACTCGCCGTTCGTCGAGCAAAACTTTAGTAATGCGGTAGTCGAGTTCTAAAGACAAAGCAATTCGCTTTTTGTCTGCCCGCGGCTGAATCATTTTCAGACAGTCTGTGGCGAGTTCGTGAACGCGAACAGGCAGTAAATTGAGTTCTACTTTTCCTGCTTCAATTTTAGAAAGATCGAGAATATCGTTAATTAGCTGCAACAAGTGCTGACCGCTTTTTTCGATCAGTTCTACATAGTTAACTTGTCGATCGCTCAACTGGCCGGATGTTTGGCGCAGCAGCAAGTCAGAAAATCCGAGAATGCTGTTGAGAGGCGTCCGCAATTCGTGGGACATCGAGGCTAAAAACTCGGATTTTAACTGAGAAGAATACTCTAATTGTTCGTTAACTTGGCGGAGGTTTTCTTGTGTCTGAGCCCGCTGGATTGCGGCCCCCAGAGTCCGACAAGCAGCCGTGAGCACTTCTTGGTGGAGGGAAGCTTGCAGTTTTTTGACGTTGCGCGACTCCAGCGTCAACACTCCGATGATTGTGCCGTCAGTAGATGCGATCGGAAAAATGCCCAATTGTCCGATTCCCGGATGCCGAAATTGCGGCACAGCATTGGGATGTTCGGCATAATCATCGACAAACAAAGCTTTACCAGTTTCCACCACTTCCCACAGCAAACCGGTGCCGTAGGGAATACCTTTGTCGAGCAATTCTTGCATTCCAGCGGCGACTGGTTCCCCGTAACTAGCCAGAAATTGAGTAGAAACTTGGTTAGAAATCGCCGCCGCTTGCCGATCTTTTCCCTTACCGCTAATCACTTTCACGTCTCCGAAAGCAGCATTCGTCGCTTCTACCAGATAGCTGAGGGCAAACTGACCTATTTCTTGCAAACTGTGAGAGTTTTGCAATCGTTCAGTTAAGCCTAAAAGAAATGTCAGGCGCCTGACTTCTGCGTTCAAGCTAGCTTGGGAGTTTTGGTATACGGTAACGTCTCGAAAGGTAAACAGCCGCCCGCCGCTGTTGGTAATTGTGGCGAAGACTTCCAAACAAACCGCGTTGGATTGCTCGAAATAGAATGATAAACTTTCATCCTGAGATGTTTGCAGTGCTTGCTGAAACTGTTCCCACTGCTGAAGCGACAAGTAACCGCGATCGACAATTTCGGCAAACAACAAGTCGCACTTAGGCTTGGTTGCCAGCCATTCTGGGGACAGTCCCCAAGTCTCGGCCAATTTTTTGTTAAACAAAACTAAGCTGTCAGACGAGTCGAAAAGAGCGATCGCATTATCTACTTGGTTGAGTATCAGTTCTTGGTCTGCCCTGAACTGCTGCAAGTCTATCTCCATTTTGTCTGTGTCTGTAGCTCTTAGTTTTGTTGTCATAACTGTCTACGGATATGCCAAAAGTTATTTTATTACCCCTTACTTAATTTGACATATTTTTAGGTTTTTGGGCAGTGAGGGCGATGGCTTACGCCCCGCTTCGCTACGATCGGCTTTGTGATCTGAGACACTTGCTGGTTGCGGAGGGCGAGGGGAGCGGGTTTTCGACTTGGATTGTCTAAACGTGCGATCGACCTTTTGACTAAATTGTCTAACTTTTGAGTAAATTGTCTAAACGTGCGATCGACCTTTTGAGTAAATTGTGTAATAAGTGCGATCGACCTTTTGAGTTCCATTGTGCAAGAAGTGCGATCGACCCTAACACTCTTAATTTTATGAATAAATATGAACTTTATTCATGAATTTGCAATGTTTTCTGAATTTTAATTAAGCCTGGGAGTTAATATATAGCACTTCTCAAAAAGGTGAGGTACGTAGTTGGGCTTCAGCCCTCTTTGTTTAGTGGTTATATAAGCTGTCAGTCATACCTCATCTTTCTGAGAACCGCTATAAGTTTTTTTTTATCACAACATAGTTATTGTAATATAATTCTAATAACTGTTGACAAGCTTCTCATTCATCGCTTAAGTTTGTGACTATTGATATCAATCTCTTCGTTCATTTGTATCAGAGACATTGTTTGGTTGATTGTTAAGATCGAAAGCCACTGTTGTTTAAAGATTCATTGGGTTTGTGGCAATCGATCGGGTGTTGTGGTTGTAGTTGGTTTGCAGAAAGTCCCGTATTTGAAGGAAGGCAGGGGAAGGAATATTGTTAGCAATATTCACTCGCGCCTGCACTAATCAGGAGGAATTATGTACCGACAACAACAGGGTAGTGAAAAACATTACTGCGACAAATCTAATTGCTCTACACCATCAAACCTTACTCACAATCAGTTTTGTGGTAATTGCTGTAGCCAAGTTGGCCCGCGCCCTGTTTTCGACTTGAAGTCGGAGTTTGTGCCGATTACTAAAAAGGAACTGGCTCAAAGAGAGCGCTTATCACTGCATTTCCGACAGCAGCTATGCTACAGTTATCCACCGAATACCAAGCAGAATATTCCTCACAATTATTGCCCAACATCCCGAGTTCCTTGGCAAAGTATTTCGGATTATCAACAGCAATATCCTCCCCGAAATTATTGGGATGGTCGAGATAATTCTGTGCCTCTTGAGAACGAATCTGGGCAAGTTCTGGGGTATTACAGGTATGTTTTGCTAACTGGGTCGTCAGATTCAGGAAGTGGCGGTAAATTGTTTTGGCTGATGGTAATTGGTGCGGCGGTGTGGTTCTGGTTTTTTCGCTGATTATTTGATAATCCAGAGAGCGATGAAGTATCTTTTGCGGTTTTTATTGGCTTTAGTAATTTCTGCGATCGTGGTAATAACCTATGCCAGTATAAAAGCAGTTGGCAATGAACACTCAAAACTTGGAATGGTTCAAAATATAGCAGTTCTCAGAAAGATGAGGTACGTTGTTGGGCTTGAGCCCTATTAGTTTAAGGGTTGTGTGGGCTGTCAGTTATACCTCATCTTTTTGAGAAATGCTATATGACATCTCAAGGAGCGAATAACAGCAATAAAATCAAACAATCTGGTCTCCTACTGGAAATCAGAGAGCCACAAATTATTGCACTAGCTATCCCCGAAAACAAGCCCGGTGCTACTTCTCTCAATCGGTTGTAATTCATCAATATTGATATCCTTCATCTGTAAAAATCAAAAGGTTAACCAACATGACATCAGAACAATTCAGTGACAACAACGCAATGGAAGTAAGTGGCATTAATATGGAAATTATGCTGCCTGACCCTACGGCGCTCACCATCCCTGAAAACAGAGCGGGCATCACGCCTCCTATAGAATTATATATTCATATTACCAATAACACTTCAATGTCTTTCCACTTCAACCTCTCTGGAACCTTGATTCCAGAAATTGTAACATCCGAGGGTCAAGCCTTACAGCGGCAATTAGTTAACGAAAAGCCAGAATCTGAAGTTCAACCGAACAGATATAGAACAGGATGGGCGGGCAGATTGACTGAATTTATATCGAACTTAAACTTATCGCAGGAGTGCTACGAAACCAGAGAAATTAATTATATGTTAGTTGAGCCTAGAGAATCCAAAACTATCACGATCGACGCAAGTCTTGCCTGGGAAAATAACTTACTTGCACTGAAAATTTCTACTGAGTTCAACGAATTTTTCGGGTCGATAAAACTTCATAATTTCTGGTTATTTGAGGCACTATTGCCCGGAAATTACCAAATTAGGTTTATCTATCAACACAACTGTGCAAACAGAGTAATACCTGGGATAGATAATGTCGAAATAACAAATGTAGAAGAGAGCGAGTCAGAACTATTGATTACTCCTTTTGTAAATCTTCGCTTGGTTCAACCAGTAGAAGCAGACAGCAATGCTGTGGAAATGGATGGTG
Organism: Microcoleus sp. PH2017_09_SFU_O_A; assembly: GCF_020738625.1. Taxonomy (NCBI): domain Bacteria; kingdom Bacillati; phylum Cyanobacteriota; class Cyanophyceae; order Oscillatoriales; family Microcoleaceae; genus Microcoleus; species Microcoleus sp. PH2017_09_SFU_O_A. The sequence continues at coordinate 20,291 of NZ_JAEQCF010000071.1, read as the reverse complement.
TTCGCTTTGAAATTTTAGTACCAGAGCGAGTTTTAAGCATACCCAAAAACAATTTAATACATAAATTTCTGTACCTAATGAAATTTTTATCACCTATACCAATTGACTACTCCTCTTTTATAATCCCCGTGCAGATTGGTATTCGGATTACCAATAATACATCTACTCCCCTTAGATTTAGCTTTTATTTCACCTTATTTCTAGAAATTATAGGAGTAGATGGAGTAATTCCATTCGGAGATGCGTGGATTCGCGGTAGCTGCCCCTCTAATTCTGATATTTTTTCCGTTATGCCCGGAGAGGATATTACCTTCTTTCCAGAAACAGAAATTTTTGGGCTTTGGGAAGATAAATTTGGACTTAGGATTACTACCGGAAATGGTGACATATTGACTTTTGAACCTCTAACTCTACAAACATACCAAGTTCGGCTTAGATATAGCAGCCAGCAATCAATGGTTAAAATATACGAGTCTGTAGAAACATACACGACTTTAGATGTCTGGAGCGGTCAAATATCTACTCCCTTTGTAGACTTTCGCTTAGTGCGTTCTTGAATTGAGATTGAAGTGAAAGAGCCTATTTCATTTGATTCTCCTCAAAAGCTGATATTTCTTTTAAACCTCATACGTCTAGGAGTCAAAACCATGTTATTTCGACAATATCCCCAAGTTTTGTTGACATCATTCTTGATAGTTGGATTGACGGGCAAAGCAAGTATTGCTTTTAATATTATTCCCCCAAATCCCGGTGCTACAAGGTTTTATCAGCCTGAATCTATTTACAAAATAGATAAGAATCGAGAAAGCAGAACGGAGATAGATATGGGATTATGGTCGGAGCCTCTGCCCCGTGGTGGAACGACTATTTTTAACAGAACTCTTGCCGCATGGTCTTTTCTGTCTGCAAAAGATCGGTTGGGTTGGTCTTTTAATCCAGCCGCAGAGGACTTAAAGGGTAGTTTTGAGGTAATAACTTATCAAGCTTGCAGTCCTAAGGATGGGTGTGGTGGGGCTAGTACGCCTTACACTGACATAAATGACACTTATCGAGGAGTCGGCTCTCTTTTTCACTTAAAGTATCATCCAGGAAAGGGCGATCCTCAACCAGGTGAAGGTAAACTTCATTGGATTCAGATGGTGCAAGCTAACTACGGTAGCAATGTAGCAGGTGCATCTCGGATACCTGGTATTTCTTTTATCGATAATTTTAATAGAAAAGAAAATCCCTACTACGATCGTCCAAATTCTCGTTTTGCAGGTGAAGACTTCTTTATGGATCAACCATATGCTGGCAGTTTGAAGCGGGCGTCGGCTAGCAGAAACAATTATTTCAAAGCGCAACTCTATCTAGTTCAAGAGACTACGCCACCAAAAAGTAAGAAAAGAACACTCACAATTTACAATGGAATCAAATGGGGTTGGAAAAACACAGTAACTCGTCGCAAAGAACCAGATCCCGTTCCCGTTCCAAAGCCAACTCCAACTCCAAGCTCGAGCCCGTCGATCCCGTTGATCATTCCCGACATCGACTGGCAACGCATTATACCCAAAGGTGAACCGGTCGCTAGTAGTGCTAGTGGCGGCGGTGGCATAGGCTACGTAACAGCATCACCAAAACCAACACCACGACCAACCCCTTCACCTTTGCCAACACCGCGTCCAGCACCTGCACCAAGCCCGTCACCAACACCATCAACAATAATATTAGTATCACCTGCACCATCACCCAGACCTGCACCGTCACCCGGGCCTGCACCAGTACCCTCAGCTTGGACTCCATCACCTTGGCCAACCCCGTCAGCTTGGACTCCATCACCTTGGCCTACGCCTGCACCATGGGCAACAACAGCAACACCATCACCTCAATTAACCTCGTCACCTTTGCCTACTCCCTCACCTTGGACTCCCTCACCCTGGCCAACACCTACACCTTGGGTGACATCTCCACTGGGGTCAACATCATCAACTGTCGTTGTCTCAACATCAACAACAACTACTACATCGCCCTCATCCTTTGGGCGGCCCAGTTCGCCAATTCGCGCTGCCCGCACCTACGCAACTTTTGGTGTTGATAGCGATGCCACAGACCTAGCAAATATCAGCAGTGAGTTACTTGAAGACCCAGAATTATCATCAACGGACAATAGTTTGAACAATGCAAACCTAGCTGGCGTTAGTCGTGATTTACTTGAAGACTCAGAACTATCATCAACGGACAGCAACGAAAACCAAGTCAATTTAGCTAGCATCAGCAGTGATTTACTTGAAGACCCAGAATCATCATCAACAGACAACAACGAAAACCAAGTCAATTTAGCTAGCATCAGTGGCAACTTGCTCGAAGACCCAGAATTATCATCAACCGACAGTAACGAAAATGAACTTGATTTAGCTGGCATCAGCGGCGACTTATTGGAAGACCCAGAACTAGCCTCAGAGGATAACAACTCCCTAGCCTCCAAAACTAAAAACCCTGACGATGATGCCCTCCCAGCCGAAGCCGTTCCCGAACCCACCACTGAATTAGGAACGCTATTAGCACTCACCGGATTAGGTATATTCCTCAAGCTCAAAAACAGGAAAACCAAAGAGTAATGAAAACCCTTTACACCATCCTGTACGCCCTCAGCATCATCCTAATCAACCCCTGGGGAACTACGCGCGGCTTCATCTGGACATCGCCCAAAGTATTGATTGTTTGGCTAATAATTTCGCTCAACATCGCCCTTTTATTATCGCAAAAAACCTCCCTCGCGATTCCCCGAAACTGGAAAAATAGCCTGATACTTTGGACAATATTTCTCTCAATAGGAGCTATCTCCACTCTGCACAGTCCTTTTCCCTTAACCTCTTTTCTCGGTCAAGATCAAATGGGAGATGGCTGGCTATACTGGCTGTTAATTGCCGCCTTCACTCTCAGCAACAGCTTGCTCTTAATCGCGCGCCCGCAACTGATCAATTCCCAATTCCAAGGATTGCTAATTGGTGGCATCATTCTTTCTCTTAGTATCTTCCCCCAAATCATTGACTGGCGGATTGACTACACCGCTACAATGGGGAAACAAATCAGAGGTGATGTTTTAGCCAGCAGCATTTTTCAAGGACAGCAGCCCATAGGATTGTACTCCCACCGCGGCCACGCAGCCGTAGTTTTAGCGTTGACGGCAATTACTGCTATTGTCGGTTGGTTTTGGAGATTTACGAATACTAAATTAACTGCAATTACTTTGATTTTAGCTGTTCCCGCACTGCTGCTAACTTCTACCCGCAGTGCAATTGTAGCTTTGATTGTTGCCTGTGCTTATTTGTTGGGACGCCAATACTACAAAATTCTCACCGGTATAGCCCTGATGGGCACCCTCGCTGCGGGCATCATGACGCTTAACAGACCCCTCAACTGGCAAAAACCGAGCATCGAACAAGTCGTGTCCAGCCGATCGCCCATGTGGGAACTTGCAGCCAGAGGAATCAAAAAACGCCCGTTATTTGGATGGGGATTCGACGGCTTAGGGATTGCTTATCCCTATATCAGGAATCCTCAAGTAACTCCGAGAGTCGTCAACTTGAACGAGTTTACCTACGACTATATTAACATAAAAGGTGAAATTAGCACCAGAGAAATTCCTACTTATAAAGCTCACAATTGGATTCTCGATACAACTGTATCAGTTGGTATTTTGGGGCTGATTGCTGGCATTGCACTTTGGGGATATTATTTATCTTTAGCGCTGCAATCCTCTATTGGCGGGATTGCAGCAGTTGCTATTGCTTATCTGGTTTTTGCTGTTACCTGGTTTGATTGCGCTCAATACGCACATATTGCCTGGTGGACTCTCAGTTTCGCTGCTGTTAGATATCCTTGTTCTCAAGATAACGAGAAAAGAAGATTAATTTCACCTCAAGTTCAGCTTTATATGTTTTTGGGTATATTTATTGTCTCGTTAATCGGAAGTTTTTATGTAACTAATTTCAATAATATCAACAACTTTATTGTCAAAGCAAAATCATCGCTATTTCCCGGACAACTGTTAGGCTGCGGAAGTTCCAGCGGCGGGCCAACGGATAATCCGATAGATTCTCGATACGGAAAACAATCTTATCCTTGGACATCGGAAATTAAATGGACTTGTGCATACAATATCCAAGACTTCCAAGGCGGCACTCTGATTGACAGGTTTAATTTTGCCCGAGATATTGCTGCTGCTAACGGTGGCGGAGTTGTCTATTTTCCAGCGGGGACTTATGAGTTTCCAGACAGTATCTATTTGAAGTCGGGAGTAGTCATTCGAGGGGAAACTCCCGCAATGACAGATGCTAAACAAACTTTGTACAATCCTCCGACAAAATTTGTGTTTCCTAAATACGAACCGCAACTTTCAGGGATGGGAAGTCCGAACAGCACGGCTTTTAAAAGAATCTTTACTGAAAATCCTAATACTGATAGCAATATTGGTGTGGTTAATCTAGATATTAACCGATCGCCAATTTACTTGCTCAGCAATCTCGACTACAGTCAAAATAGAAATATTGTGGTTTACGGCCTCCGCAGCAATAACGTTGCCGAACCCAGTTCTTCAGTCCCAGACCTGAATTTTCAATTAGCATGGCAGCGATATGCCAATCCCTATGTGGCTAATATCAAAATTAATGCTTTGGCTAATGTTTTAATTGCTAACAATCGACTTAACGATAGTATAACAGATAATTACCAGCAACCTGAATATCAAGTAAAATCTGGCGAGACAGGCGCGATCGCCCAATATGATGTTAGATTCGACTACAGCAACCATTTCGGTATTTTAGTCAACCGTTCCAAGGCTGGCAAATCTGAAGAAAACTTTGTGCTGGCGGCGGAACCAAGTGCTGAGCCGGGTCTGTTTCGCAAAGGTATTGCGATTCGCGATAATTGGGTTTATCATACCATGAGGGCGGGAATCCGAGCGTCGGGAAATGGCTTGGTTGTTAAAAATAATGCGATTCGAGATGATGCCCGCAAGCGCTGGTGGACGGACGATACAGGCGCGGGAGTCGCTGGGAAAAATACGAGTTTTAACAGTAGGGCGATCGAATGGGCCGGCTGGAATGTTTTAATACAAGATAATGACTTTCAAGTGTACCGACATCAACTGAAAGATTCCGAGTTTCTCAGCAATGACGGAGGGGGAATTGTGATTCATGCTTGCTGCGGCGGAACTTCGGTTCGGCAAGCGGAGATTGTCGGTAATACTGGCAATTCTTACATCGGTATTTCTCAAGTGCCTCGGATTCGAGATGTGAGGATTTTTGGGAATAAGTTATTGTCTAATGTTAAGGGTGATTGGCCTTTGATTTATGTGAATGCGGATACTGAGCAAAAAATTAATGGGATGCAGAATGCAATTGTAGAAAATAATACGGTTAAGGGCAGTTTGCTGGCAGTCGCGAGTCAGGGAGGAAGGGGAAATGCGATTAGAAATAACAGCGGTTTTAATGTTGGTTCGATTAAATCTTCTTGTCACGTTACTGTGAGTAAAAATAAGGGCTTTGTCAGCTTCCCTTGCTGGCGGCGCAGAAACGCAGGCGGCGGTTGAAACTAGGTTTACAAAAACGCAGGCGTTAGCTTTCCTGAAGGGTACTCGGCAGGACGGCGAGTGAAAAGCATAATATAATGTTTCTTATACCAATTATCTAAAATTGTGCAACACTCGAACACCCCCCTAGCCCCCCCATGAATCAGGGGGGGGACAAGAATACTGTTATTTCGTTAAAAATTGGTATTAAAAAGATGAGGTATGACAGCTTATAAGCAGTTCAACTAAGAAAGAGGGCTAAAGCCCAACAACGTACCTCATCTTTCATTCGATCCGCTATGGTTTCAACCGCGAGCGTTTTTTTGTTAGTGTTTCTTCGGGTTTTTGGGAAAGGGAATTCCTAAATTTTCATGGAAAACAAGCTGAGTTTTATATGTCAAGCGGCGGTTGACTTGTTTGATGATTTTTTCCAAAAGCGCATCGCCGGTTTTTTCAATGAGAGGTTGAGACATCGATCGAATAAACTTGGGAAAGCAAACCCCTACAGCTAAATCCAGCTTCCAGGTAGCGCTGGTAATCGCAGGCGGTAGCTGGGCGCGTTGCGATGCAGGCCAATCGGCGGCAAACTCGTCAGACGGTATTTCCACAAGCTTCATTGCCGATCGAAAATCCACTTCATATCCGGGCGAGGTATAATTCGGAACCGGGATAGTCTGAATCAAATAGCAGCCTTCAGCGTCAGGCGGCAGCAACTCTAAACCAATTCTTGCTTCAACTCGGTAGCCGAAGGCCCCAAAACGACCGATTAATAGATCGTAGCCGTTTTCGCCGATCGGCTGGGCCTTCATTGGCGCAGCGCACTGACAAAACCAAGTCTTGTGATTGTTGAAATGCTCGGCCACCGTTGCAGCATCGGCGTACATCTCCATGCTGTCTTCAAAGTGGGTGTGAAACCAAATCGGCTCAACTTCCTCGCCTGCATCCGCACCTGCACTTTCGGGCTGTCTGAAACTCGCATCTGCGTAGCAATTTTCGTCAGAAGCTTCAACAGTTTGATATTCAGCGGAATTCTGCTTCATCATCAAAATTATGGGTAGAAACCCCGTCCTTCTAGGACGGCTTTGCATTTTTGAATTTACTACCGCCTTGGGATTGGTTAATTCGGGGTGCTTTTGTATTGCACTTTCAACGGGACAATTACCGCTTCAAATCTTCCAATCCTGTACGCATAGTATTTTGCTCAATTGAGCCTCCCTTTCGGGGTAATGTTAGCTTGTCGGTCAAAGTTTTCTGAGCTTGTTGGGCTAGCAGCACTGTTTCAGTGACCTTAAAACTGTTTAACCACCAGCGACAGAGCAAGAGACTAGCGAAAGCATCTCAGGGTGTCATGACTCAAAAAACGTAGTCAGTTAAGACTTAGGCTGGTCAGAATGGCTTGTCCGATTTCTCTTTCAAGCCTCATGCCGTTGGGGCTGAGGTTCCTGACATGCTCTCCTGTAATACACGCCAATCAGTCGGGTTGGGGATGTGGTCGGGGAGTTTCCTCCCTACAATTGAGAAATAGATAGTAACAAAACTTACCCTAGAACAGCATAACTCGACTTATGAAAGCATTTGTAGCAGGAGCGACAGGTCAGACTGGCCGCCGAATCGTCGCAGAATTAGTCAAGCGTGGCATTCCAGTGCGTGCCCTCGTCCGAAATCTAGAGACAGCGAGGCAGATTTTACCACCGGAGGCAGAGTTAGTTACCGGCGATGTATTAAATGCCACTTCTCTGGGCGATGCGATCGGCGATAGTACGGTGTTGCTGTGCGCGACGGGGGCGGCCCCGGGTTTTGACCCGACTGCGCCTTACAAGGTGGATTTGGAGGGTACTAAAAATTTGGTGGAGGCAGCTAAGGCTAAGGGAATTGAGCATTTTGTGCTGGTGACTTCTCTGTGCGTTTCTCAGTTTTTTCACCCGCTGAATCTGTTTTGGCTGATTCTGGTTTGGAAGAAGCAGGCGGAGGAATATTTGCAAAAATCCGGCTTGACTTATACGATCGTCCGTCCGGGCGGTCTCAAAAATGAGGATAATTCAGATGCGATCGTCATGACTGGCCCCGACACAATGTTTGAAAGCAGCATTCCCCGCAGTAAGGTAGCTCAAGTCTGTGTGGAGGCGCTGTTTCAGCCTGCTTCTCGCAACAAGGTTGTGGAGATTGTGGCGAAGCCGGAGGCCCCGCAAAAGAGTTTTGAGGAGTTGTTTGCTGGCGTGGTTTGATTGAATTAGGACTGGTGTACTGGTTCCCAGAAACCGGGTTTTTTTACGAAAATACGCATTTACAGCCAACAATTTAGGTAAAAAACCCGGTTTCTTTAGTCCCTGGTAGCGAACAAAGTAACCGGGTTTTTTTACGGGTAAATCTAAAACTTGTACAGCGAAGTCGAAGTATCTAAAATCTAAAACTTGTACAGCGAAGTCGAAGAATCTCAAATCGGCTGACGCACCCGCGCCCAAGTCCCATCAGTACAAACCGCAGAGGAATTGCCAATTTTTCGATCGCCAAATCTGGCAAAATCTTAAGAGCTTGACAATCCGCCATTGAAATTTCCCCTTCCCCGCATGATGAAAACTCTCAAGTGGCCAGCTTGGTTCCCCTATCCGATTTCGTGGTTAAGGGCATTTGCTCTCGCTCAGAGTTTTAGTTTTGTCCTTCGCAGGGGCATTCCTTTCGCCAACGACGATATCGGCTTTCTGGCTCTGCTGCTGGCGGCTTGGCTGATTCAGTTACCTTTGTTCTTTGTCGCTCACTTTTTAGCCGTCAAAATCCTCAATCCCTTGCTGACTATGCTGCCGGGCCGCTTTCGAGTGGCGCGCAAGTTCAAGCGGCGGCATACTGGAGTGCGATCGCACTTGCGAGAAGGGTTGAATGCTGTAGTAGTGATTTTTTTTGCATTCAATCTGGCGCTGTTGGTGCAAATGGCGATTTATTATTGGTCAGTGCGATCGATCGATCCGGCGCAAATGCTCGCAGGAATCTCCACTCTCACAAATGTGGCGATCGCAGGTGAATTCGATTTCTGGCTGGTAAAATTGGCAGGAGCTTTATCGAGTTTAACGCTATTAGCCGCGCCGCTATACCAACACGATTTTCGCGTGCGGCGGATGCGGGCGGATCGAAAATTAGCCGAAATCGCCGAAATGGAAATGACTGCATTTGAAACCGAGAAACTGCGCCGCCGCCAAAAAAGTTTGCTGAGGCGATCGGAACTTCAAATTCTCGGATTTATAATTGTCATCGGCGCTGTAATTAGCTGCGCTGTTTTTTTGGTAGCAAATTTGCGGGGAAATCAGCAGTTTTCGCAGTCTGCGAGCGAGGTGAGAAAAATGCCACCGCTGGCTATGAAAACGGGCGATCCTTACATTCGAGCTTTGATGCGGACTATTTCTGCTAGCGAGTCCAATGTTTCTCGGCCTTATCACGTTGTTTACGGCGGAAAATATGTATTAGATTTGAGCCGTCATCCTGACTGGTGCGTGAAGATTGTTAACGGCCCGAATGTTGGCAAATGTACTACGGCTGCTGGTAGGTATCAATTTTTGACTTCAACTTGGAAAGATAAAGCGAAGCGCTATCATCCAAAGCCTGGTAATTTTGTATTGTGGCAAGATTACAGTTTTGAACCGGAATATCAAGATGCTGTGGTTTATGCTTGGTTGAGCGATCGCAAATTTTGGAAAGCCGATATTCCTGAGATGTTGCGGCAGGAAAGATTAACTGATGTTTTGCGGATGCTGTCGGGAACTTGGACGAGTTTGGGATATGGAATTGAGAACAATTCTATGAGTTCAAGTTTGCCGAAAGTCTACCAGAAAGTGCTGCGAGAAGAATTGGCAAATGCTGGTTCTTAGGGAGTTATATCGGGAGCATCTCATTTTTGGAAAAAGCATTTTTTTTTACAGTGCGAGCTTAAGAGCTCGCGTGCTATATATAGCACGCGAGCGGGGACAGCACTACAAATGCAAAACAGAGATGCACCCGTTATATCAAATAGGTTCGTAGTGCGGACTTAAGTCCGCATATTAGGACTAAAGTCATCACTACGAAGAGTTTGTTGGCGATCGTGGGGGGGAGTTATCGGGGCAGTAAGGCCTGTTGCCGGAGATTTTATGCGGTGACAGGCATGACTGTCTCATGTAGCTAGTGTCGGGAGCATCTCATTTTTGCAAAAAGCATTTTTTTTACAGTGCGAGCTTAAGAGCTCGCGTATTGTACAATACGCGAGCTCTTAAGCTCGCACTACTACAAATGCAAAACTGAGATACACCCGCTAGTGTCTGTGTCGCAGCGGGCGATCGGCTTAAACAAACACTTTCTGTAACAAATTAATAAGATTTGCGATGGAGTTTGATAAGAGTTATGATACAGTTTAACTCGATCCCTGACTATCGTGAATAATTATTTCATGGTTTCATCCCTATTACCAATCCGAGTAACAATATAAATATTGAGCAAGCCCCGAGAAATTTGGAGGCTCTACGGATCAAATAAGGATACAGCTATGTTTTGCCTGAACCGAGAAACCAGACATTTAGGGCTAGTCGAAACCAGCAATAGGGAGATGCGAGGCTCTACAACCTCGGCTGCTAAAAATATCCGCAGAGTCCGATCGCGAGTGTATAAAGATGAGGCTTTAGTATCGGCCTCCCTGGCGGGACTTCCCGCTCTTTTAGCATCCCTAGAAAGCTTTCGCGAGTAGAGTTTGACAATTTCTCTTGTTGAACGTCGGGAGTTGACTTAGCTAATTATTGCCAGACTCCCGAAAAGATATTCTTGACTCCGATCGCAATTCTATTTAAGTCTTCTTTCAGCAGGGGCGGCCAAGAAACTCCTCTGGCCCGTCCTGCTTCAAATTGCAGCAAACTGTCTGCGGAGAGTAAATGGAGGGCCGAGATTAATTGGCGATCGAGCATTGGAGATTCTTGAAGCCCTTCAAACAATATTTTTAAAGCTAATAAAATCGATGTCACCTGTCCCGGTACGGGTGGCTGGCCTTCTTTGAGGCGCATCAGGAAGGCGTCGGGATTTTTCTTGGTTTCCAGGGCGGTTCCTTGGTCGATCAGAAAACTGCGGGCTGTTTTGTAATCCATTTGACGTGCGATCGAGTTCTTGCAATTAATCAGCAAATATTATATCATCTTTTGTCGCAGTATATTTGTTAATATAGCAGAATCAAGAATCAACAAGCAACTCGTAAGGCGCGCACTGTACAGCCGAAAGCTACTCGTGAAGTCCGCATTCTCATCTACCATACAAGCTCTCGGAAGGTTCGCATTGCACAGCCTACAGCTACTCTTGCTAGTTAGGGTTCAACAGTTGACAGTTGACAGTTGACAGTTGACAGTTTGAGAGCGACCTCTAGCTAGAAGGAAGAGGATTGGAGTAATGAATAGTCTGATTTTAATTTCTCCCTCACTCGTGAGAGGCTTTCAACCAATTATTTCTGGTAAGTTTTAGATAACGGAAAAATCAAACAATGGCAAAACGGCCGAAAAATAGCATAAACTCCCAGATTTATAGATACTGGTGGCTACTTTTGTTGTGTTTGAGCTTCCTGTTAGTTCCGGCTCTCAAAAAAATAGCCGTCGCCACCCCATTTCCCCCGCCCGCTCCTCTTGCAAATAATGCTAGTTTTGGAGCGGGAATTCAACGAACAATGGGGTTACTTGCAACCAGCACTCCCACAGAACGCCACCAAGTACGCATCCTATTTTACGGTCAATCCATCACTCAGCAAGATTGGTGGCAAGATGTAGTGCAGGACTTAAAAAAGCGATTTCCCGATGCAGATTTGATTGTGGAAAATCGCGCAATCGGAGGCTTTGCCTCGTCTATTTTAATCCGTCCCAGCGAACATGATTTGTATCCTTTTTATCCAGACTTGCTGATTTTCCACGTCTACGGAGGTGAGGAAGATTACGAAGCGATAATTGCCAATGTCCGCCGCCGCACTACTAGCGAAATACTCTTGCATTCAGACCACATAACCTGGATTCCGACAGGTAAAAACGACAATGAAAATGAAGTCAAAGGCTACGAATGGCACAACACTCATTCTACCAAATGGTTGCCTGAGTTGGCAAATAAATACGGCTGCGAAATCGCGGAAATCCGCGCACCTTGGCGCAGGTATCTGACAGACAATCGCTTGCAGCCAAAACAGCTATTGAGCGACAGCATTCACCTCAACGCTTGGGGGAATTTTCTGCTAGCTGCTCTCATTAAACCCTACCTGCGATACAACCCAAGTTCTCCTCAAACAGCGCAGCAGAATTTAGTCAAAACTTATACAGTGGGTACTGATGTTAAGTGGCAGGATGGCAAGTTAGTTTTGGAGTTTGAAGGAAATCGGATAGATGCGATCGCCGATCGAAGCTTCAACGGCAAGGCAATTTCTGCTAAAATTGCGATCGACGGCAAAAAACCCTCAGAATTTCCCGAACTTTACAGCATCACCAGACCCAGCATTACTCTCGGCGTCGGTTGGCCAGCAATCATCGAAGTATCCAATCAAAAACCGCTCATCGTCGAAGATTGGAAAGCTACAATCACTGAGATTAACAGCGATGCTACCAAGTTTAAATTTGACGTAGTAGGTTCTCAAACAGGTTACGACGGCAGCGGTACCAACGACAAAATGTTTGTTTCAAAATCGGGCCGCGTCGCGATCGAACCGAGAAACTGGTGGCTGCAAAATGCCTATGAATACTCGAAAAAGCCTACTCCGAAAGGCTTTGAGATTTCGTGGCAAGTTAAGCCGATGTTTGTTGATTCATACATTCCGCCACAAATTGCAGATTCAAGTCGCGAATATCCTACAACATTGGCTCAGAATTTGAGCAACTCCAAACACATCCTCGAAATCGTCCCCGAAACAGACGGGACAGTTCCTATTCAAGCAATTCGAGTTTATCGCCCTCCTTATATTCCGGCGCCATGAAGAAGGACTAAAGTCCTCACTACGAACTTAATTTATGTAGTTATTTCTTCAACCTGCGGAGGCAGGTTTCGTTTGTATAGACGCGGTTTCAACCGCCGAGTTTTCTAACAACAATTACCCCCCCGCTGTATAGACGCGGTTTCAACGCCGAATTTTCTAACAACAATTACCCTCCGCTTCTAGTAATCCCCAACTCATGAAACATCAACAACGATAAAAAGAAATCCGCCACAAAAACAAACACCCAAGAAGTCACCACCGCCGCCGTTGCAGCTTGGCCTACCCCCTTCCCTCCGCCCGCCGTCGTCAACCCCCAACCGCAACCGACAAGCGCAATTATCAACCCAAAAATTACACTCTTAATCGCCACAGTTACTAAATCCCAAGGCCCCAAAAAAGTCCGCACCGATTCCAAAAATACCGAAGGTTCCAACTCATAAAAATTAACCGCCACAAACAACCCGCCCAAAATCCCCACCGCCACCGAAAAAATTGTTAAAATCGGCAACATGACACAGCAAGCTATCACCCTCGGGACTACCAAATAATCAACGGGATTTGTTCTCAACATATACAGGGCGTCTATTTGTTCCGTCACCTGCATTTCTCCTATCTCTGCGGCAAAGGCAGAACCTACTTGTCCCGCCACCACGCCCGCCGTTAAAACTGGTGCTAATTCGCGGCAAAATGCCACTGCAAAAGCACCTCCCACCGCCCCAACCGCCCCAAACCGAATCAATTCTCTCGCGGATTGAACAGTAAAAATCATGCCTGCAAAAAAGGCTATTAGCAGCACGGAGCGCAAAGAATCCAAGCCTACTGTTGTTAAATGTTCCATGATTTTGCGGCGGTCAATTTTGCCTTGGAGTAGGCGCAGCAAGACTTGGCCACCTAGGAACAGCGTCACTAAAAAACGCTGAAACCACCTGTTCTTTAAGGTTTCATCTAAATGTCGATCGCGCTTTTGGTAATTTTTAACCAATGACTGACTGCTGGCGATTAATTGCAAATACGGCGAAGCACTGCCACTACTGAGATTTTCGCCAATTGTACAGCAATTATTGCACAATTTGTCAACATATAGCGGTTATCACAAAAATGAGGTACGTTGTTGGGCTTTAGCCCCCTAAGTTTAGTAGTTATATGAGCTGTCTGTTATACCTCATCTTTTTGAGAAAGGCTATATATTTTTTAAGTCTGCCAGCCCTGCGGTTGGTAACTTATACAAAAGGTATGCAGTTGCACAAAGCGCGCTCTTTATAATATAAGCTAAGAGCGCTGAAGCGCAACTACGTACCAAAGAATTAATTTCTATTGATTACTCGGCAAGCAACAAGTCGATAAACTTATCCAACTCTTCATTATACTTTTGGGCTTGCTCCTTGCCAATTCTCACCAGAGTTGATATTTTCTCTGCCGAGGCATCATCAATCGGCAGTCGTGGTTCGTGGCTTAAATCTGGAGAAATTCTCAAATATTGATTGGGTTTGTCAATGGCATCAAAAATTTGGATAATTTGATAATCTATAGTTTCAGCAACTCCCGTCATCATGATATTAATCAAAGGCTGAACCCACTCAATTTTACCCCAATTTTTCACTTCCTCGTAGGGGAATTTTTTCTGAGCTTGTCCCGTCCCCAGCGATAAAATTACCATATCTTTTGCTGTCGGGCCTTTGTCGGAGCGAGTCTCGGGAATTCTTAATTTATTTCTCACTTCGGCATAGGCACAAAGTGCGGGATTGTTGGCGAATACTCCTCCGTCAATTAAAGCATAGGATTCGTTTGTCAAAGAGTAGATTTTGGGAAGTTCAAAGTAAGAGGGAGCAGCAGATGTGGCTCTGGCGATATCTCTGAGAAAATAGTCTGCTGCTGGATATTTTTTAGCATCTATTTGATTGAAAAAATGAGCTTTTCTCCTTTCGACATCGTAACTGGAAATTAAACAAGGTTTCAGGAGTTGGCTGAGTTTGCAATCTTTGAAGTTTTGCCAACAGAATTTTTCTAACGCATCGCTCGGATATTTCTCATCTATCAAACCGTCTAGAGATTCGAGTGTTTTCAAAAATGAACTTTGAAAAAAGTCGATGCCACTATCGATCGAAAAATTAACCGCGTCTTGGGCAGTCCACTGAGGCCTGCTGGAATTTTTTGCATCCGGAAACAAATAGAGACAGGTTAAAATTCCTCCCGCACTCGTGCCGGCGATTAAATCAAAATAGTCAGCTATTCTGGCATCTGAGTTGCCGCTTTTTTGTTGTAGCTTTGACTCTAGGGTGACTCCAATTTGCGCGGGGATAATCCCTCTAATTCCGCCTCCATCTATCGATAAAACTCGGGTATATTTAGCCATGTTTTTGCCTTTTCTCGATATTTGCTAGTTCGTTACCAGAAAGAATTGGTTGAAAGCCCCAAGCCCGGGAGAAATTAAAATCAGACTATTCATTACTCCAATCCTCGGACTTAAGCGTAGAGGTCGCTGTCAACTGTCAACTGTCAACTGTCAACTGAATGAAAGTCCCGGACTAAAAAACTGGTTGGACGCGATATTTAGTGGCAAGCTGCGCCTCTGCACGCCCTAGAAATATTAGATTTTGCGTCCGAGACTGGCCCAATCTAACATCTCAAATTTAAGTTTAATTGGCTGGCTGCGAGGGTGTAGCGAAAAATATATTCTACAATTTCTACATAATTGTAGGCGGCGGCGGTTGAGTCTGCCCAGACTGTGATGCCGTGATCGCGAATTAACAACGCGGGTACAGAGGGTACACAAACGGCGAAATATTCACAAATTTCCTTGGCTATTTTAGGCACTTCTAAATAATTTGCAAATAGGGGTATCGCCACCTGTGGGTTTTCCTCCCACACCCCCAAACCTTTCAGCATTTCGATCGCAGGTAAAGGCACTGAATCATCTGCTGTTAGCCGAGAAACTAAATTTGCCTCGATTGAGTGTACGTGATAGCAAGCTTTAGCGCCTGGAAAACAATCGTAAACGGCTAAGTGAATGCTGGTTTCGGCGGAAGGGCGGCTGTCTGGAACGGGTTGTTCGACGATCGCGCCTTCGGAGCTCATTCTGATAAAATCTGAAGGGGTTAACTGCCCTTTCTGGCGGCCGCTAGCAGTAATCCAAAAACTGCCGTCTGGTAAGCGGGCTGAAAGATTGCCAGCAGTCCCAGCCATCCAACCGCGATCGTAAAAATGTTTGGCTGCTACAATTAAATCCGATCTCACATCCTCACTCATTCTCTACTAATCCTCAGTTTTTTATCTACCTTTTACGTTAATAGGAATTGTGCTGGCATATCTAAGTGCAGGGTGTGCAACGCGCACTTTACCAATAGACAAGATTGCATAAGTCTTCGATCGATCCTTCAACCGCAGATGTCAGACAGATAAACACAGATAAACGCAGATAATTTCAGGGTGTTTTCCGATTTTTGCAATTCAAGTCTAATACACATACCGCAGCCCTATGCCCCATGCCCCATGCCCCATGCCCCATGCCCCATGCCCCATGCCCCATGCCCCATGCCCCATGCCCCATGCCCCATGCCCCATGCCCCATGCCCTATGCCCTATGCCCTGTTTGGCCAATAGTTTAGTTGCAATTCCATTGCTGGGATAAATTTTCCAACACGTCAAAAAAATTATCCCATTTAGTATACGGCTTTTGCTGTTCGTCTAGATATTCGGCAAGCCGATCGCGCGCAAACACCGAGTTCGCCTGCAAAGCCATGTTAAAATCCGTCAGCGAATCTCCGATGGCCACCTGTTCCTGGGCTGGGTGCTGCGCCATCACTCGCACCTTAGATACCAATTCTGTATCTCCTTCAAACTCAGAATTGACTTGCAAGTGAGGGCCGCTAGCGTCCACATCTACAGCATAAATTGCGATCGCCCGGTGTGCCAAATCACCCATAACCGTCTCTACCATAACCCGCAGGCCGCCCGAAACGATCGCAAAATCCACCCTTTGCGCGTCCAAAAAATCCAGCAATTCCACCAATCCCGGCCGCATCAGTTGTCCCCTAGAAAATTCCACAATTTCCCCATAACATTCCGAGGGAATAGACTCTAGTAACTGCCGCACTCCCGAGCGCAAACTGATCCTTCTCGCGTACATTTCCGGCATCAGTTGAGACGACAATTCCGGTGCAAAATGCTTGAGCATTGCCACAAAAGTTTCTTCAACAGTTATCGTGCCGTCAAAGTCGCAGAATACCACCCGTTGCTGATTGTTCGGGATTGGAGATTTTTGCTTGTCCGACATCATTCGCACCATTCGAGAACGAGAAAAGTTTACAAAACTCATCGTACACCGAAGAAGCAAGAAGCAAGAAGAAAACAGCCATACTATAATAGCTAAGTGCTGTTAGCAATCACCCGCAGGATTTTATGCAGATTCTTCGAGATCGTCATCGAGAGAATCGTCGAAATCTTCATCGAGATCGTCTTCGAGATCGTCTTCGAGGAATGCTTCTACATCCTGCTTTTGATTTTTTGTCTTTTGGGGAGTAGCCTTAGCAGGCAAACAGATTAAATTATCATCCTCAGTATTAATCAAACCTTTCGATCGCAATTTGCCCATCAGCCGCGTCACCGTTACCCGCGTCGAGCCGATGGCGCTGCCAATTTGAGCGTGAGTCAAGGCCCAAGGCAGCCGATAGCCCCGAACCACATCCGGTTCTCCCTCACCTACGTAGGGTTCGCCGAACTCTTCGATCAACAAAGTGAGAAAACCCAGCAATCTGTCGATCGTCCGGCGCTGTCCCAAAGTGCTGAGCCAGAGAAGCTTTCGCTGGTGCTGGTAGCGAAACGCATCCAAAATTTCCCGGCGGAAGTGAGGCCAATTATCCAAATCGTGCCAGTACATCCACACTACGTGAGTGTGATCGGCGTGGGCGTAAGCTTGGAGCGTAAAGGGAGACTGAGCAACCAGTTCAAAGGGCTGACCGGCGCCGACGAAGCCCAAAAAAGCTTCTTCTGTAGTTTTGGAAACGGATTTGGACTTTGTTGCAGCGGCGCTAACTTGAGCGCTACCGACGAGCCGCACAGAACCTTTCTGGACTAAATAGAGCAGTCCGGGTCTGGCGGGAATCTTCTCGTCTTTGCTAAAAGTCCGGCAGCGGTAGTGTTCCTGGGCCCAGTCGATAATTCGCTGCCAGGTGATAAACGGTCGATCGATCGTTTCTAGAGGTGTGGAAGTTGATTGCATAAGTGAGGCTCTGGGATATATTTAGTTAGTGAGAAAAACAGCTTTTGCCTGCATTGCGATACTAAGTGAGACAACCAACCCCCCATTGAGCTGACACGCTTCTTAACTGTGCTGACTCTTCTCAGTTTCACCTAAAAACTCAATGTAGCAAAAAATACATGAAAATGGTAGAATTCGGCAATGAGTCGATCGTAAATTATTGTATATTTACCCCAAAAATCGCTAGAAAGCCCATTCCTTCGATGTGAACTCGCCCGGGCGAGCCGATCGACTACCTTTGACATCAGCAGTTTAACGTACAAAGATAGCGCAAGTGGTAACAGTCTCTAGGCACTTTTACTGCAAGAATAGCCGATATGGATACATTAAATATATCCCAGTGCCCGGAAGTTACAGTGAAGTGTTTTTTGCTCTTAAGGTTTCTCTTCGCGATCGAAGAGCAAGGCACAACGAGCGAAATTCCGTTAAATCGGGCTAAAAATAGGGAGCGGGTGGTGTACGTGTCTGCGATCGCCCTGAAATGGGCTGCAACTTGGGACCAGACACCGCAGGCGATCGCCGCACAGTTGGCTGAAATTCTCAAGCCGCTGTGTTGTCCAGATTTCGCCGTTCAAGTCGCACCGTCAGGAATAATTGAGCTAGAGCTGACTGATGCGGGTTTAGCTTTCTGGTTGCAGCGATTAGCTCAAATTCCCCTCCCTGTTCCAGAATATCGCACTTTATCTCCTGTTATATCCGCCGATCGGCTGTTTCCGATTCAGTACAGCCACGCACGCTGCTGTTCCCTGCTGCGAATGGCCGATCGCGATCGGTTAATTGCGATCGCACAGCCGGATGTCACCACAGCGCCGCAAATTTGGTCGCTGGCGGCCCCAAATCCTATTCCTTGGGTTGACGAGGGCGATCGTCGGCTGCTATTAGTAGCTCCAGCAGAACGCAGTTTAATTTCGGAACTGATCGCAGTGCTAGACTGTTTAGCTCCGGTTTTTGAGGCAAATCAACCCGAAAAACCTGTTAATTATTTCAAATTAGCCAATAGTTTGAGCGCTGCATTTCAGACTTTTTACAGCCAGTGCCGAATTTGGGGCGAAGTCAAAACAGAACAGCCAAAACTCGCCCAAGCCCGATTGGGTTTAATATTGGCAACTCAATCCTTGCTGCGGTTTATCCTAGAAGAGCTATTAAATGCCATTGCTCCTATAGAACTTTGATTGCACTCATAAAAAATGTTTGTAGTGAGGACTTTAGTCCTCATAAAAGTTAGGGGACTAAAGTCCTTACTACAAACCATTTGAAAACTAGCGCTACTGCGATCGCCGGATGGACTAGCGCGATTACATCTGCGATTTCCATACTGAATATCTCAAGATCGTGCCTGCATCTAGTTTAAGGCGTTGCAGGCGACAGTTGCTCTTCTTCCAGTTTTGCGAGCGGCAGCGTTACGGTAAATTTACTACCGACATCTTCTTCACTGCTCAACGCAATTTCGACGCCGTGCAAGTCCACACATTTTTTAACAATGCTCAGCCCCAGTCCTGTACCGGGAATTATACCGACATTTTTCGCACGAAAAAATGAATCAAACAGCCGTTCTTGGTCTGCCAAAGGTATGCCAATTCCGGCATCTTGCACCTAAAAAACAGCCTCGGTTTCAGTTAGTTTTAATTCAAAAACTACTTCGGTATTCGGAGGAGAATACTTAATAGCATTAGACAGCAAATTGCTGAGAATGCGCCGCAGCAAGCTAGCCTCCAAACAGGCAATCGCCGATTGACACTGATTCACAAAAATCAGCGTCACCGGATCGTTTTGAGGTTTCAACTTCAGGCTGTTCTGAAATTCCGATACCAACTCTTTACAAAACTTTGCCAAGTCTAGCGGTAGCAAACAAAGCGCCATTTTTCCTGACTCAGCTCGACCCAGCAGCAGAACATCATTAATCAAGATCACCGTGACTCCCATATTCTTGAGATACTTGCACAAAGCGTGCAAATTATTCACCAAATCTTGCCCGCGCATCGAAATCTGATAGCCATAAATACTGTCAATCATCACAATCCGCGTCTTTTCCTGTTCCACCTCTTGGCGTACCATACTCGCAAACTGATCCGGCGAATACAGCAAAGGTTCCACAGGTATCACCTAAAGACTTCCTTGTGCCATCATCGCCCCAACCGGGATGTTAACCGATTCGCAGCGGCGCAGCAGAGTAGAAATTGACAGCTTGGACTCGATCGATAATCTTTTGTGTAGTCGGTTCTCGTTCCACCTCCGACGGCGAGAAAATGTCGTAGGTTTGAACTTCGGTAAAAAATTCTGAGGAGGGGCTCAAATCGAGGAAGGCCATCGCCTCCATGTCAAAACCGAGAGTTTCGGCATTGGCGCGCAATTGCGCTTCCGGTTCTCCTAAAGTAATAAACAGGGGCGTTTCTCCCACAGCCACACCTGCGGCCAAAAAGTGAAAGCCCAGGGTTAGGAACTGTAACTTAATTTATGGACAAAGCTACCCATCCTTGACTATTTGGGTAGCTTTGTCCGCAACTCGGGCGATCGCACGAGACTATTTGCCCCTGGTT